>JAZRSW010000105.1:0-22470 GCA_045651745.1 Acutalibacteraceae bacterium | reverse complement strand
ATAAAGAGGTGACGTTATGCGATTGTTAGCTTCAGGCGAAATGTATCTTGAAACCATACTTCAGCTTTCAAAAGAAAGTGACTTTGTCCGTTCGATTGATGTTGGCGAATATATGGGCTACTCAAAACCCAGTGTCAGCCGTGCAGTAGGACTGCTGAAAGAGGGCGGTTATATCACCGTTGACGGCGAGGGCTTTTTGCATTTAACCGAAGACGGACGAAAAATAGCCGAAAAGATTTATGAACGCCACACCATTTTGACTGAATTTTTGACATCAATCGGTGTTGACCGCGAAGTTGCAGCCGAAGACGCCTGCAAAATGGAGCACGATATCAGCGACACTTCTCTTTCGGCAATAAAAAATTATTTGGAAAATAATATTTGATAAACCAACACAAAACACACCCTACGACTTCGGTCGTAGGGTGTGTTTTCATAATCCATACTTTTCATAGTTGGTGTAAATTAAGCAAATGTTATTACTATTGTTAAATAATACAACATTTTTAATATCCATAATAATTATGCTGGTTATAATCGTTTTGCTTGTTATCTTCAAAATATTTCTGACAGTTTTTTCCAAACGAAGCATTGTTTTCTATATATTCGTAAAGACTGTCGTATGCGGCGGATTTTGGAATGCTAAAACGCTCAAAGCCTGTATTCTTTTGATTTGTCTTTAAATCGTCTACCGTAAAACTTTCAACGTATTTCATATTATCAAAATAATCATATAAATAAGCTCGTGCTAAATAGCTTTTTGCTTTTTGGGCAACATCAGGATTTTCTGCCGCGGTAAGTTCTACAATGTAGGGTATACCTTCGTATCCAAGCTCATAAAGCTCTTGCACATCAATCGTGTCAAGTCTTCCACTTTTATAACTTTCATAGTTGTAGCGTGCACAAACAGAATTCACATTAAAGATACCAAGTATCAATACAATACTGCCAGCTGTTATTAAAGCAGTTTTTACAATATTGATTTTTTGGATGTAAATTCGCAAAATTACACTTATAAAAACAATACTTAAAAACAGCATAAATGCACTTGTGGTAATACGAAGTATCGTCATACCGTAAGCATCAATATAGAGTACCATTTTTGAAATTGCGGTAGAAATAATAATCATGGTAAACAATGATATAAATGTTGCTATTGCTTTTATGCTGTGACTTACCTTACCTTGTTTCTTTTTTGCAAGAAGTAATGCGGAAAATACTATAATAAGGTTTATTACAGCTATAACACACATTTCAAAAAAGCCTTTGCGGGCGTATTGAGCGTAGGTTATTTCACCGTTGGGTAAAAATCCTTTGAATGCACTAAAGAAGTAAGCAAGCTGTGAAAACAAATAAAGCAGATAACATACGCTTATTGTCGATAAAAATGAAACTAAATATACGTTTTCAATACCTTTAAATTCTGACTCTTTCACCTTAGCTACTCGGCCTGCTTTAAGTGAAAATCCGTATGAAATAATAAACGGGCAGACAACTACACCGAAAACTGTTTTTAAAAGGTACGAAAATGTATTGTCATAAATATTGCTCATCATTCCGCGAAATGCATCGTCGGAAGATATAAGCAACGGTACAACTACAATAAGTACGGGTATTGCACAAAGCAAACCGACAAATACCTTGCCGATTGCTTTTTTATCACCCTTTTCACCGGTAAAAAGTGACTTTAATGTAACCGCTATATTACCAAGAGTTGAAGTGGCTGAGTAAAATATACCAAGTGTTTGGCGATTGCCTTTTGCCGTACCGTTTACAAAACCGTCAAAACATACAAGTGACAAAAGAATGCCTACAATAACGCCGAAAAAACGTACACTGCCGTTGGTGGTACATATAAATATCACATTGTTGCCTAAAGACAACAGTCCGCACACAACAGATAAAAACCGCACCTTACCGCCCTTTAAAAAATAAGCAGTAAACACAATAATCATTAAAGTTGCGGATAATAAATACCCAAAAGCAAATCCGCTAAAAGCACCAAACAAGGAAAAGAATATGCTTACAGCCAACGCACATACCGCAAAAACTGTATCTCTTGCATTAAGGTTAAAAAGCGGTGTCTGTAAAGTTTCCTCTGATTTTTCGTTTTCTAATATTTCATTATTCTCCATATTTACTACTCCTTGTCAATATATTTGATAATGTCTCCCGGTTGGCAGTTAAGTGTTTTACAAATGGCTTCAAGGGTAGAAAAGCGTATAGCTTTTGCTTTACCCGTTTTAAGTATACAAAGATTTGCGGGTGTAATGCCGATTTTTTCGGCAAGCTCAAGCGAAGTCATTTTACGCATTGCCAACAAAACATCTAAGTCAATTTCAATCATTTTCGGCACCCCGCTTTATATTGTAAGTTCGTTTTCGGCTTTAATTTCTACCGCATTTTGCATAACATTTTTAATGACGCGAAGCATAAGTCCTACAAAAGCTGCCGCAATTGCTATAAATAAGAAAGGTATGTAAAGAATTCCGCCCACAAGGGTTATAGCAGCTACTGCAAAACAACACCACGAAATACGGCGAAGATATTTGGTATTCTGGGGGATGAAAATCTCATCCTTTTTTATGTTGAAAAGCAGTCTTAAAAGACTATACAAAGTTATGTAAGCAAATACACTACACGGGTAAAAACAAGCACAAAAAATGGAGAGAATTGATTTAATTGCCGGAAGACCAACACTAAAACCGCGGTAAGCACTAAACCACTTTACCACCGCCCACGGGCCAAAAAACAATCCTAATGTCAAGATTAGCGTAAATATAAAGCACACAACAATTGATAAGGTGACAGACCTTTTTCTATTCCACATAAAATTACCTCCAAAACCTTTTTCTGGTATTATAATAACACCAAAATTATCGTTTGTCAATAATTAAATTATCGAAAAACAATAATTTAATCGGAGAACAGCTTTTGGCAAACAAAAAAAGTCCTGCCGCTTTTGGGCAGGACTAGAATTGAATTTAGTTTAATCTAATGATTTCATAGTTGGAAACAAAATTACGTCCCTGATAGCCGGTGAGTTGGTGAGCAACATTGTAAGTCTGTCAATACCGTAACCGATACCGCCTGTTGGGGGCATACCGTGTTCCAAAGCATTAAGGAAGTCCTCGTCAGTGTGGTTAGCTTCCTCATCACCTGCTGCGAACATTTTTTCCTGCTCCTCAAAACGGTGACGCTGGTCAATCGGGTCATTCAACTCGGAATAAGCGTTACACATTTCCCAACCGTTACAGAACAACTCAAAACGCTCAACATAATCAGGATTTTCGGGCTTACGTTTAGTAAGCGGAGAAATCTCAACCGGATGGTCCATAACAAAGGTAGGTTGAATGAGATTATGCTCAACAAACTCCTCAAAGAACAAGTTGAGAATATCGCCCTTAGTGTGACGGTCCTCATAATGAACATCCTTGCTATCAGCCAACGCTTTAGCCTCTTCGTCGGTCTTAATTTCCGAGAAGTCAACCCCTGCATACTTCTTGACAGCATCAAGCATAGTAATACGCTCAAAAGGTTTCGAGAAGTCAATCATATGCTCGCCGTAAGGAATAGTCTCAGTACCGCAAACCTCGTTAGCTAAATGGCGGAAAAGGTTTTCGGTCAAATCCATCATACCGTGGTAATCTGTATAAGCCTGATAGAGTTCCATCAAGGTAAACTCGGGATTATGACGGGTGTCAAGTCCTTCATTACGGAAAACACGTCCGATTTCATAAACTCTTTCAAGACCGCCGACAATCAGACGCTTTAAGTAAAGTTCAAGCGAAATACGTAACTTAACATCCTCGTCAAGTGCGTTAAAATGGGTTTCAAACGGACGGGCAGCAGCACCACCTGCGTTAGAAACCAACATCGGAGTTTCAACCTCTAAAAATCCGAGGTTATCGAGATAGTTACGGATTGAACGGATGATTTTAGTACGCTTAATAAAGGTATCCTTAACATCCTGATTCATAATCAAATCAACATAACGTTGACGGTAACGCATATCGGTATTGGTCAAACCGTGGAACTTTTCAGGTAACACCTGCAAACTCTTTGAAAGCAAAGTAACCTCGGTAGCGTGAATACTGATTTCACCGGTTTTGGTTTTAAAAACCTCACCCTTAATACCGACGATATCGCCGATATCCATTTTCTTGAAATCTTTATATTCTTCCTCACCGATATTATCGCGGGCAACATAAGCCTGAATAGTGCCTTGGATATCCTGCACGTTGCAGAAACTTGCCTTACCCATAATACGCTTGGACATCATACGTCCTGCAACCGAAACGGTTTTACCCTCAAAGTTATCGAAATCATTTTTGATTTCCATACTGTGATTGGTTGCATCATACTTTGTAATCACGAACGGGTCACGTCCGTTAGCCTGCAATTCGGCTAACTTTTCACGGCGGACACGCAAAATTTCATTTAAGTCCTGCTGAACGGGAGTATTATTATTTTCCATTACTTTTCATTCCTTTTAGATGATTATCTTGAAACCTCGATAATCTTAAACTTCAAATGACCGGCATCGCAAACAACGGTAACCTCGTCACCTGCTACATGACCGATTAAAGCAGAGCCAATCGGTGACTCATCGGAAATTTTAAACTCCAACGGGTCAGATTCTGCCGAGCCTACGATGGTATAAACGATTTCCTCATCGAATTCAGCGTCATAAAGTTTTACGGTGCAACCGATGGTAACAGTACCCTCGGCAATATCCATATCGTCGATAACCTGAGCGTTTTTAAGCATAGCCTCAAGTTCAACAATACGGGCTTCGATTTTAGCCTGCTCGTTTTTAGCCTCATCATATTCGCTGTTTTCGGAAAGGTCACCAAAACCGCGTGCAATCTTAATTTTCTCGGCAATTTCGTTACGGGTAACCGTCTTGAGATTCTCAAGCTCATCCTGTAATGTTTTAAGACCTTCTGAAGTTAAAAGTACAGCCTTCATTATAGTTCTCACCTTTCAAATTAAATGGTTTAGTATGTTGTTCGCATACTAAACCTAATTTTATATACCAATTCAATATTATAATAACTAATCTCTCTTATGTCAAGGAAATTATTTTTTGTATACTCTTTTTGTTTTATTACTCGACAACATCTGCCGTTTTGTCGGCATCATCACTGTCGACCGTTTTAGAAACTATTGAATTTTCAGCGTTATCCATTTCAAAACGCTGTTTCATTTTAGGGTGTATCGTATTTGATTTCTTAAACGTATTAATTGTGAAAAAGCCCGTAAACACCGCCGCTGCAACCAGCGCCTCGGGCATAACCGCCGAAACCGACACCTTTTGACCAAAACCGATAATGGTAGCAATTGTTTCGGGCACAAATGACATAATACAAAGAGAACAAGCGGTAAGTCCTAACGGATAAATCAATCTGAAATTTTCCTCGGATTTTACACCGCTTATTGCTTTGCCGAACACAATCAAAAAGCCGACAACGAAACACAATGCCGCCGTTTCATAAACAGTGCGCACGCGTAACGGACGCTCGGTATAGAAAAGATACGCCTCAACAAACTCTACCAACCAATATGCAATAAACGCCAAAAACCAAACCTTTGACAATGCCTTTTTCTTATAAGCCGAATCCATAAACGAAAGAATAGCCACAACACAGACAAGTGACGTTATTGCAGTCATCCCCCAACCGTGAGGCCTAATCACAACCGACAACACGCAACCTATAAGGTACATACTGCCAGTAACACCCAACGCCACAATTGACGGCACACCTTCACAATTAACTTTTTCGGGCTGACGTACTGCCTTAAATGCAATATAAAATAAAAGAATATAGGCAACAATCGAAATAAGCGTTCCAACAATATTAATTGCCAACGTGCCATCCTTCAAAAACGCTGTTCCACTTTCGGTCAAAGCACATATCTGCACCGTTCTGAACAAAACCGCTATTAAATTTACCACAATAAACAACTTGGTGGTGTATTTTAGTTTTGTTTCACACATATAAAAAAAAGATTTAATATAAGTATTCCATATTAAATTTACCGCATTGAGCAATCGTGCAATCCATTTCTGCTTCATATTACACTCTCCAATAACCTATCTTATGTAATTGTAATGACTATAAAACACGAAAAATTTTTATAGTATTTCGGCAAACTACAATCATTAATCATTATATGAAAATATTTTGCATATATTAAAACAATCAGTAACTTGATTTTATTCCAAAAGTGCAGATTTGTCAATCAATTTAATAGTAAGTTAATAATTAAGTTAAAATGAAAAGAAAGGACAAGATATGAAAGGAATATATATAACATCAATTATCATAATTTTTATCGCAATGGTGCTTTTCCCATTAATAGCAATGAACGATACCGTTTTACCGTCACCTACCCCATCTTCACCTGTTGAGCCCTCCAACGACGGCGAAAAATCCGAAACCCTGCGGGTGCTTGACGTCGAAGCGGACAAGGTTATTGAAATGACCGCAAAAGACTATGTTATAGGTGTCGTGTCGGCAGAAATGGCGGCTGAATATGATATTGAGGCTTTAAAAGCTCAAGCCGTTGTTGCATATACGTACGCCCTTTATAAGAAAAATTCGAGAAAAGGCGAAAATTACGACGTCACCGACACAAGCGCAAAAGACCAGGCTTTTTTATCGGTCGATGAAGCAAAACAGCGCTTTGGTGACAACTATCAAAAATATACAGATAAGATAACTTCCGCCGTAAATGCGGTTGAGGGTAAAAAAATCACATATAACGGCAAGCCAATCCTTGCCTGCTGTCACAGTATTTCGGGAGGAAAAACCGAATCGGCAGAACTGCTTTGGGGTGGTAATTACCCATACTTAATGCCGGTTGAAAGCGCAGGCGACGTTTTAAGTTCGGGGTATTTAAGTGAAGTCATTGTCTCCAAAGATGATTTCAAAACAGCCTTTAAAGACCATAAAATCGATTTCAAGGGTGAACCAAACAAATGGATTACTGACATAAACCGCTCAACTTCGGGATATATTTTATCATTAAAACTTTGCGGAACCGAATTAAAAGGCTCAGCGGTACGTTCAGCACTAAAACTTCGAAGCACAAATTTTGATGTTTCAACAACAGATGATAATTTCACATTTTCGGTCAGAGGCTACGGCCACGGTGTAGGAATGAGCCAATACGGCGCGCAATATATGGCACTGCAAGGCAGTACATACGAAGACATTTTAAAATGGTACTACACAGGTTGCATAGTCGAATAAAAAATAAAGCCCTCCGTCAAAACGGAGGGCTTTGTTTTTTATTCTTCGGTTTCTTCTTTAACTTCTTGTTTCTTTTTCTTCTTTTTTACTATAATAACAATCAAAATCACAACTACAATTAAAACTAATGCCGATGCGCCAATTATAATCAACATTTTGTTTTCCGAGAAGAAATTGCCTTTTTGGTTTTCGCCTTGTTGATTTTCATCAACTGTCGGCTCTTGCTCGGGAGTTGCCTCAGGTTCAGTAGTTTCACCAGGCTCAGGGATTTTATACCAATCGGCATAAAGCAAGGTGTATGCTGAATCAATCGTAAGTGTTTCTGATTCAATCGATTCAAAGCCTTCGCGGTCGTACGACCAACCGATAAAACGGTAACCTTCCCTTGTCGGTGTGGGGAGTGTAACAACATCACCAATTTTAACATATTCTGTCTCGCAGAAAGTTCCTCCCTGCGAATCATAACCTAATATATTTTGATAAGTAACACCTTTGCGGCGAATAATAACATCATCAATATATACAGGCGACGATACATCGTCACGACCGGTAGCACCATTACGAATAGCAAGTGTATTTTTACCGTCAGAAACATCTTTTAAAGAAAACTCAAACTTGCCGGTATACCAACCGTCTTTGTCAGCCTTAGCCGATGAATCATGAACATAGATTTCGTTAGATATATCGGCACCAACACTTTTATATGCAGGAGTTCCTATCGCATCAGTCAAAAAGCGGTTAACACCGAGCTGGAGTTTTTTTGTTGAAGTGGCAAATTTATATTTAAACGTCACGGTATATTCACCGGATTTAAGGAAACACATTCCATTAGTTGGAGAGTTAAATCTCACTGAATTTCTTCCAACATTTTTAAAGTATAAATATTGATTTCCTTCGAGTGACTCGTCTTTTTTGATAGTCACTTCATTATTACAATAACGCGTGTCATTGCCGGATAACGCTCCAAGTGCGAAATCGTCAAAATCGTACACCATTGGCATTACATCCCATTTGGCATAAACCATCGTACTTTTTTCGGGGAAAACGCTGAAGTTCTGGGATGTCTTCATATCTTTGGTATACCAACCGCTAAAATGGTATCCGTTCTTTTCAACTCTGGGAAGCGTTACGGGGTCGCCTGCCCTTCCCACCAACATATCAACCGTGCCGGCACCGTTAGTATTAAAGGTTATTATAACTGCATCTTCAACGGGCGCCCACTTTGCATAAACTTTTGTAGTCAAACTTGACGGCATAGTGGCAGAATTAAACTTTTTGGTCAATGCAACATCACTATACCAACCTTTGAACTCATAAAGGTCACGATTAGGGGTTGGTAATGTAATAGCCTCACCCGGCTGTGCCATTAAAGGCTCGCAAAATTCTCCGCCGTTTAAGATGAATTCAACACCATTGGTTGTCGAGTTACATTCAGCTATCGAAATCTCATCGAATTGGACAATGGTTCTGTCAGCGCTTGCACCTGTATCCTTTGAAGGGCAGGTAGTTGAAACAACATTAACCGCCAACTTATTGTAATTCTCGCTACCGTTCATACTTGCTTTGAAAATAGCAGTCGAAGTTACCCAGTCGGTACTGTCACCGGGATAATATGTAGCACCGGTAAATGCTTTGATTTTAACCATTCCACCCGAGTTACCGTCAAGTCTTGCCAAATTTATAATGGTCGCTTCTCGGTTTTCTTGTTCGCCTGCAACCTGAACAACTCTATACTTAACCGTAACAGCATAAGTATTGCCGTCCTTTAAAACAAAATCTCCGCTTTTAGAGTTTTGTATAACAAATCTTGCATTTTCAGAATTATCCTTAATTAACTGTTCCAAAACGCCTTTACCGTTAACAGTTTTTATTGTGCTGTCGGTACAAAGCTTGAAATTAGCCACCGAGGTATAATTACCCTCAAAATCACATAAATATTCCGAAATAAACGACGTTGAAGACGCGTTAATTGCAAAACAATTACCGCATAATGCATATATTAAAGCGATTGTTAATACAACACTAATTAATCGGGCAAATGTTTTTTTAAAGTTTTGTTTCATTAAAATGAACCTCCAAGACAATATACAGAAATATTATACTAAAATAACTGTATCTTTTCAAGAACAATTTGTAAACATTTTTGAAATTGTTGATAATATAAAAACCTCTGCCATTTTTTGAACGACAGAGGCTAATTTAATATAAATTTAAATTTCGGAAATTCTCGATTTCAATTCTGATGCTTGGAGTTTTACCTGACTCGGTGCAGGACCACCCAAAACGGTACGGTCGTTAACACATTTTTCAAGGTCAATTGCCTTGAAAACATCATCAGTGAACTTATCGCAAACCTTTTTGTACTCTTCTAAGGGCAGGTCCTCAAGCGAAGTATCAAGTTCAATACATCTTGCTACGAGTTCACCCGTTGCCTTATAAGCATCACGGAACGGCAAGCCCTCACCTACCAGCCAATCGGCACAGTCGGTAGCATTGATAAAGCCGAATGAGGCAGCTTTTCTCATATTAGCAGCATTGACCTTCATTGTATCAAGCATCGGGGTAAAGGCAGACAAACACTTCTCTACGGTATCAACCGCGTCAAAAATTGCTTCCTTATCCTCCTGCATATCCTTGTTGTATGCAAGCGGAATACCCTTCATAGCAGTAAGAAGCGCCATATTGTCACCGAAAACACGTCCCGATTTTCCACGGACTAATTCGGCAATATCAGGGTTCTTTTTCTGTGGCATAATGGACGAACCTGTTGAGAAAGCGTCATCAAGTTCAATAAACTTAAACTCTCCCGAACACCAAAGGATAACTTCTTCTGCAAAACGGCTTAAATGCACCATAATAATTGACAAAGCAGAGGCCAATTCAAGCACAAAGTCACGGTCGGAAACACCGTCAAGGCTGTTTCTTGTAACGCCTGACATATTGAGTTTTTCTGCAACCAATTCCCTATTCAAAGGATAGGTTGTACCTGCCAAAGCACAAGAGCCTAACGGTGACACGTTCATTCTCTTTTTACAGTCTTTAATTCTGTCAATATCACGCATTGCCATTTCAGCATAAGCCAACAACTGATGTCCGAAAACAATCGGTTGAGCGCGTTGTAAATGAGTATAGCCCGGCATTACGGTTTCAGAGTATTCCTCTGCTTTTTCGGCGATAACACCGACAAACTCTTTTAACATTTCAACAAGAGTATCGCACTCATCACGCAAGTATAAACGGATATCCAAAGCAACCTGGTCGTTACGGCTGCGGGCAGTATGCAAGCGCTTGCCTGCATCACCTATACGGCGGGTTAACTCACCCTCTGTAAAGGTGTGAATGTCCTCAGATATATCGTCAAATTGCAGTTTACCGCTTTCAATATCAACTAAAATACCGTTTAAACCCTCAACGATTTTTGATGAGTCCTCTTTGGTTATAATACCGCACTCGCCAAGCATTTGGGCGTGGGCAATCGAGCCCATAATGTCCTGACGGTACATACGGCTGTCAAACGGCAAAGAACGGTTAAAATCGTTTGTTCTTGGGTCTAATTCCTTTTTAAAACGGCCTGTCCAAAGTTTCATAAACGCACCCCTTAATGTAACGGCAATCTACCCGTCACCTTAACAAAAATAGCAAAATAGGGGTTACTAAAACCCCTATTGCTTGATATTTAATTATTTACCTAACTTCTTATTTAATTTTGCCTGAACCTTAATGGGAAGTCCGAACAAGTTAATAAAGCCTGCCGAATCCTTCTGGTCATAAGCACCCTCGTCATCACCGAACGAAGCAATTTCGTCATCATAAAGTGAATACGGCGAAGTAACACCGGCGTTAATGATATTACCTTTATAGAGTTTCAACTTAACATCACCGGTAACGTTCTCCTGAGTCTTATCAACAAAAGCGGAAAGTGATTCACGCAACGGAGTAAACCACTGACCGAAGTAAACCAACTCACCGAACTTCTGAGCAACCAACTTCTTATAATGAGAAGTATCTCTGTCAAGAGTGATAGTTTCAAGAATTTCGTGTGCCTTGTAAAGAATAGCACCGCCGGGAGTTTCATAAACACCACGGCTCTTCATACCAACAAGTCTGTTTTCAACAATATCCAGTAAACCGATACCGTTTTTACCGCCGATTTCGTTCAAGGTCTCAACAATTTTGAGTCCGTCCATCTCGATACCGTCAACCGAAGTCGGAACACCCTTTTCAAAGTGAATAGTTACATAGGTAGGAGTTTCTGGAGCCTGCTCGGGTGAAACACCCAATTCCAAAAAGCCTTCCTTGTTATATAACGGCTCGTTTGCAGGGTCTTCCAAATCCATACCCTCATGAGATAAATGCCATACGTTTTTATCTTTAGAATAGTTAGTCTCACGGTTGATTTTAAGAGGAATATTGTGTGCCTCGGCATACTCAATTTCTTCCTCACGTGACTTAATGTCCCAAATTCTCCAAGGAGCAATAATCTCCATATCGGGAGCAAAAGCCTTTAATGTAAGCTCAAAACGAACCTGGTCGTTACCCTTACCGGTACAGCCGTGGCAGATAGCGTCGGCATTTTCCTTGATTGCAATCTCAGCCAAAGCCTTTGCAATGCAAGGACGTGCATGCGAAGTGCCGAGCAAGTAACTCTCATAATCAGCACCAGCCTTTAAGCAAGGCCAGATGTAATCCTCAACATATTCTTTTTTAAGGTCTAAAATATAAAGTTTAGAAGCCCCTGTCTTAATTGCCTTTTCCTCAAGACCGTCAAGCTCAGTACCCTGTCCAACGTCGCCCGAAACGGCAACAACCTCACAGTTGTTATAGTTTTCCTTTAACCAAGGAATAATAATAGAAGTATCAAGTCCGCCCGAATAGGCAAGAACAACCTTTTTAATTTCCTTTTTCATTAGTAGTTCCTCCGAAAAGTTTATTCAATGCATACATTATACTACCTAAATTGCAAAAATCAAGTCTTTTTTCAAGATTTTTTGCATAAATTTTAATATTTATGCAAAATTAATGAATATTTATAAATTTTTATGTATATTTGTGCGAAATGACAGTAAAATAAACAAAAACACCCGCCAAAAAAACGGCGGGTGTAAATTTGTTTTGATTAGCCAATAACCTTAATCCAACCCTCAGGTGCAGGGAGTCTGCCCATCTGAATACCGGTCAAGGTATCATACAACTTCTTGGTAACAGGACCCATTTCGGTCATACCTGCAGGGAACTGAATTTCTTTGCCATGGTCAACAACCTTACCAACGGGCGAGATAACTGCGGCAGTACCGCAAAGACCGCACTCGGCAAAGTCGGAAAGTTCGTTAACGTTAACCTCACGTTCCTCAACTTCAAGTCCCAAATATTCTTTAGCAACAACCATAAGCGAACGACGGGTAATTGACGGCAAAATTGTATTAGACTTCGGTGTAACAACCTTATTATCCTTGGTAATAAAGATAATGTTAGCACCGCCGGTTTCCTCAATATGAGTACGTGTAGCCGAGTCAACATACATATTCTCGTCATAACCCTGCTCGTGAGCGTCAACAATATTATAAAGGCTCATTGCATAGTTAAGACCTGCCTTAATGTGTCCGGTACCCATAGGTGCGGCACGGTCAAGGTCACTGATTCTCAAAGTAAGGGGTTTTACACCGCCCTTGAAGTAAGGACCGACAGGTGTTGCGAAAATTCTGAACTGATACTCGGTAGCGGGCTTTACACCGATAACGGCGTTACTACCGAACATATAAGGACGTAAGTATAAAGTTGCTCCCGAGCCGTAAGGCGGAACAAAGTCAGCATTAGCGGCAACAACCTTTTCAACTGCCTCGACGAACTTGTCAACCGGGAAAACCGGCATTTTAAGTCTTTCGCAAGAGTCAGCCATACGCTGTGCGTTAAGGTCGGGACGGAAGCAAACAATTTTGCCGTCCTCGGTAGTGTAAGCCTTTAAGCCCTCAAAACAGGTCTGTGCATACTGCAAAACGCCTGCACATTCATTAATTACAACATTTTCGTCGGTAATGAGTTGACCTTCATCCCATTTACCGTCCTTAAAATTAGCGACAAAACGGTAATCAGTCTTAACATAACCGAAACCGAGTTCGCCCCAGTTAATATCCTTTTTAGCCATTTAAAATTCCTCCTAAAACACACGTGAAGTCACACATCACGCCGATTTCAAATAATTTACATTAGATTTTAGCACTATTTAACCTTTAAGTCAATGTTTTGTGACTTATTTTTTAAAACAATCATTTTCTATCGAACAACCGCCGCATTTAGTACATCCCTCTTGACATTCGGGATTTAGTTTATACTGTCGCAACAACTCGCCCAAATATTCCGACATTTCAATAAGTTCTTGCGGGTTGCAAGCCTTATTATACTTAAAATCACAGTCATCTAACGGTCTAAACGGCATAATTGTCGGGAAAACGCCCATTTTACAAAGCACTTCACACTCTTGCTTTATATCCGCCCAATCTTGAATTCCGCCAATCATAACACTTGAAACCTGACCGTAGCCGAACACCTTTACTGCCCTTTCCATCGCCTTGTGATAATGTTCTAATGAAATTGCCGATTTGCCGGGGATAATCTCGCGCCTTAAATCAGAATCTACAATTTCAATGTTCATAATAGCAACGGTAGCACCGGCTTCATAGAGTTTATCAATCAAGTCAAGGTCTTTCGGCGGTGCAAATTCAACCGCAATGGGACAATCTGAAAATTCACGGATTTTACTGCAAAGTGTCACCCAATATTCCACCATAACGTCGGGACTTTTATATGTAGCACCGCTGAAATTAAGCGTATAGCCGGGACATTCAGCCAACATTATTTTTAAACCCTTGCATAACTCGTCAGGGTCAATCGGCTTTTGTGTTTGAGCAACAAGCGAGCAGAATTTACACTTAATATCCGGCTTATCGTAACAGCAGTTTGTACTCGGCCAAATGTTGATACAACCGTCAGCGTGCAGGGTCGCAAGGTCATCAACCACCGTGTTAGTATGCGGTAAATCAGGAAAATATCGCACCGCACATCGCTCACCGTTATACATTATGAAATATCCATTGGAATCCTTATCAATTTTATAATGCGAGTCTTCCGAAAAATTTTCGGCAATTGAAACACAGATATTAGAGCCTAAAATATTCATATTAACGGCATCAATAAAGCCTTTGTTAAAGAATTTCGGGCGCTCTATCTCCATTGATTTTCTTGCGGTTTCTGACAGTACCGCACCCTCGCACAAAAGACCTGCTTTAAGTTTTAAAAACTCGAATCTATCCATAAATACCTCTTATTTTAAATCAATTACCATAGGCAATTTCGTACAACCGTTGTTATATTCGGCGCAACCGACACAGTCAGCGTTCATATCGAGCCCTTTTGGTGAGCCTTCATAAAAGCCTTGACTTTTGAAAAATTTTGGTGCTTTGGCGGTTAAATAAACCTTATCAGCACCCAAAAGCCTTGCTTCTTTTAAGATTTCACCTAAGATTTTCGCACCGACGCCGTCACGCCGAAGTGAAACATCTACCGCAATATAGTCTAAAATGTAAATCCCAAGGCGGTGTGAAAGGGTTGCCGCGGCTAATATTCTGTTTTCATTTTGCAACACAAAACTAGCCACCGCACCGTCTTCTGATACAATGTTATCCGATACTTCGAGCGAGTTTTCGCGATAAAACGGTATAATACTATTGTGGTCTTGTGTTTTAATAAACTTCATATTTTCACCGCCAAAATAAACTAAAAATAATTTTACACCATTTTCACCGCATTTTCAAGCGTTTTAATGTAATATACTCTTGCAAAACTAAGATATATATGTTAACATATATGCGTTTTAAGTATTAATATATTTATATTTTCAAAGAGGTAATTTTTAATGCCCCAAATTAAGAATGAAATTTTACGCAGACGTACGTTTGCAATAATCTCCCACCCTGACGCAGGTAAGACAACCTTGACCGAAAAGTTGTTGCTTTACGGAAGAGCCATTCAAAGCGCCGGTAGCGTTAAGGGTAAGCAGAACGATAAACACGCCGTTTCCGACTGGATGGAAATTGAGAAAAAGCGTGGTATTTCAATAACATCTTCGGTTTTGCAGTTTGAGTATGAGGGTTATTGCATCAATATTCTTGACACCCCCGGACACCAAGATTTCTCGGAGGATACCTACCGTACCCTAACCGCTGCCGACAGTGTTGTTATGGTTATTGACGCCGCAAAGGGTATTGAGCCGCAGACCAGAAAATTATTCAAGGTCTGTGCAATGCGCCATATCCCGATTTTCACATTTATAAACAAAATGGACCGCGAGGCTCGCGACCCGTTTGAATTATTGGACCAACTTGAAAAAGAGTTTGGCATAGGCACTTATCCTATGAACTGGCCGATTGGTTGCGGACGTGATTTCAAGGGTGTTTACGACCGCGAGCAACACCAAATCTTAACGTTTTCTGAATTCCACGGCGGAAGCAACCGCCTTGAAGCAATCCATTGCGACATCACCGATACCGCAAAATTAGATGAACTTATAGGCGAATATTCACGTGCCGACTTGGTTGACCAGGTAGAACTTTTGGACGGTGCAAGTTTTGAATTTGATTTAGAGCAGGTACGTTGCGGTAAATTGACCCCCGTTTTCTTCGGCTCGGCTTTAAACAACTTCGGTGTTGGGCCTTTCCTTGAAAACTTTTTAAAAATGACCACAACTCCCCTTTCCTACCGTTCAGGTGAGGAATTTATTGACCCGAGCGACGAGCGTATTTCGGCATTCGTGTTTAAAATTCAAGCCAATATGAACAAGGCTCACCGCGACCGAATTGCTTTTATGCGTATTTGTTCAGGTAAATTTGAACGTTCAAAGGAATATTTCCACGTTCAAGCCAATAAACCTATTAAACTCTCCCGCCCTCAACAGATGATGGCAGAAGAACGCGAGGTTATTGACACCGCTTATGCAGGTGACATTATCGGTGTTTTTGACCCCGGTGTATTCTCTATCGGTGACACGATTTGTGAAAAGAATATGAAGGTTGAATATGCGGGTATTCCCACCTTTGCTCCCGAGCATTTTGCTATTGTTGAGCAGGTTGACTCGCTTAAGCGTAAGCAGTTTGCAAAGGGTATCACACAGATTGCACAAGAAGGTGCAATTCAAATGTTCTTCCTGCCCGGTACCGGTTTGGAGCGTGTATACGTCGGCGTTGTAGGTATGTTGCAGTTTGATGTTTTGCAGTTCAGAATGGAATCGGAATACGGCGTAAAATACAGCCGAAGCGACACTCCGCACAGCCTTGTACGTTTTATTGACGGCGATGTTGACCCAAAAACGCTCAACCTTATGCAAGCAACCAAATGGGTGCAGGACTCTAAAGGCAGAGATTTACTTTTATTCACCGCTGAATACGAAATCAACTGGGCATTAGACAAAAACCCAGGACTTATCTTAAAAGAATTCAGCCAGATGCAAGAGATGCAGTAAACTAAAAAATGCTTGGCACTTTATTTAGTGCCAAGCATTTTTATTTTAACTATTCACAAAGTTCAAACCATCGATAAACCCCGTCGGGAGTATATATCTGCAATCTTCCGTCTTCAGCAACGAAATAATAGCCACTTGCCTTGCCAAAGTTAACAAAACCATTAAGCGTTGGTGTCACGCCTGATTCGCACGTATCCATTATAGGCCAAAGTCGCGAACTATCCAGTAATTCCCCGTACTCTTCTGTTGCACAATAGATTTTATCGTCAATTCTGATTTTCCAAGTGCTGTAATCAAAGTCTTCCGGTACTTCTAACTTCACCCACGGCTCCTCATTGGCTTTGCTAATGTATTTCACACGAAAATAGTACCAATGCTTGTTTTCCTTGTTTTCATCCCAAGTGCTAACACGGTATCCTATAACCTCGGGTTCGCCATCTTTTAAATCCCATTTTGTGCGAACTGCCGCTATATTGCCGGTTAACGTTGTCCACACTACCAAATCATAAGCGCCCGTTAATTCTTCTTCAATATCATTCTCATAAACAGATGTGACAGTTACACCTATGTATTTGGCTTCTTCATTAACGGTAAATACCACTGACTGCCAATCATCTACCTCAATCGGCTCACAATAGTATTGATATGATTCTATTGCCTCTTTGTATGCCTTATTATACTTTTCTTCTGAATATTCACCCTCAAACACTTTTATTACATGCTCATTATCAGGTGTCACCTCAACAGCCTTTGGCGTCGTGCTTGCAAGGCTGTTACCGCTTTCAACATTTTTGGGTGAATCGGCACTCATCTTGCATGACGCAACCAACATAAAACAAACCGTAAACAATAACAATATATACCTTTTCATCACGACACCTCCTGTCAAGTTAATTATAACATAATTTTAGAAAAACGTCAATCACTACTCTATCGGCTAGACCTAACACCCACTTTCCTGAGCTTCTTATAATGCTTGTACCTTAAATTCTCTATTAACTTTAGAAATATCCCGCATTTTAGCACTTTTTTGTTGCTGTTTCACCTTTAATATTGTATAATATATTTTATTTAGAGTTAATTTAAAAATTGTTAGAAAAGCTATTGACTTTAGCGTGCTAATGTGATAGATTATTAAAGTGCTATCAAAAATATCCACGGAGGGATACTATGGCTATAAATGAAGCCCTTTTAAAAAGTGAAGAAAAAGCGGTCTATGCTCTGCGCTCGCTATATAGCCGTCACGGATATAGTCAGTTCAAAATGAGCAAGTTTGAAGAATACGACCTTTACGTTAAAAATAAAGATTTTCTGGTGTCCGACGGTATCATTACCTTTACCGACACCAACGGAAGACTAAAGGCTTTGAAACCTGACGTTACACTTTCGATTATCAATAACTCGAAAGACGCTTCGGGTGTTCAGAAACTTTATTATAACGAAAACGTCTACCGTATTTCAGGAAGTACACATACATATAAGGAAATTATGCAGGCAGGGCTTGAATGTGTCGGTCAAATCGATGATTTTGAGGTTTCGGAAGTGCTGATGCTTGCCGCAAAAAGCCTTGAAACAATAAGTAATGACGCTTGCTTGGAGTTATCCCACGTAGGACTTATCGAAGCCGCTTTTGACGAATTGCAGTTGCCTTTAGAACTTCGCAAAAAGGTCTTAACCTGCATCAGCCGTAAAAACAGCGACGATTTGAAGGTCCTTTCAGAAGAAAACGGTCTTTCTTTAGAGGTTGCCCGCCGTCTTTCAGTATTCACCGCAAGTTACACTGATTTCAACTCTGCAATAACCGCCGTTTGCAATACCTTTGTATCTCTCGGCGTCACCGCAGTTGCCAATGAATTTAAAATGTTGCTTGAAACCTTAAAAAGTCTTACCGACATTAAGGTTATTGTTGATTTTTCGGCAGTTGGCGGTATGAACTATTACAGCGGTGTCGTTTTCAGAGGCTACATAAACAATATTCCCGACAGTGTGCTTTCGGGCGGACAGTATGACAAATTGATGAAAAAACTGCACCGTACCGATAAAGCAATTGGTTTTGCGGTTTATCTTGATAATTTACAGCATCTTGACCGATTTGACAAGGATTATGACGTTGACGTTGTTTTGGTTTACGGTGACGACATTAAACTGGCTTTGCAAAAGGCTAATGAACTGTCAACCGACGGTACAACCGTTTATACTTGCAAGGAAGTTCCCGAGAATTTGCGTTATCGCGAGAAAATAACCCTTTAAAAGAAGGAATTACAGTAATGAAAATGATAAATGTTGCCTTGCCGAAAGGAAGACTCGGCGAAAAGGTATATGATATGTTTGAAAAAAGCGGTTACCCCTGCCCCTCGATTAAAGAGCCTAACCGCAAACTTATTTTTGAGAATGAAGAAGTCGGTGTCCGTTACTTTTGGGTAAAGCCCTCCGATGTTGCAATTTATGTTGAACGCGGTGCTGCCGACATCGGTGTTGCAGGCAAGGATATCTTGCTCGAATATAATCCCGATGTTTACGAGCTTTTGGATTTGAAGTTAGGTAAATGCCGTATGGCAGTTGCCGCCAAAAAAGGCTTTAGAAACGACCGTAACAAAACTTTACGTGTTGCTACCAAGTTCACCAACATAGCAAGTGATTTTTATGCGAAAAAATGTCAGGATATTGACATAATTCACCTTAACGGCTCAATCGAAATTGCACCGATTTTAGGATTGTCCGACGTTATTGTAGATATAGTCGAAACAGGCAAAACCTTATTGGAAAACGATTTGGAGCCGATTGAAACAATACTTCCAATTAGCGCAAGACTTATTGCCAATAAATCGAGTTATAAGTTCAAAACCGAAGAAATAGAGAATGTCCGTCTGGGACTTAAAAAGCAGGTGGAAAATAATGATTAAAATTTTAAAATACGGCGAGGTCAAAAATTCCGAAATCTTTGCCCGCGGTACTGCTGCAACCGATGTTTCGGGAATTGTTGCCGATATAATTGAAAACGTAAAGTCAAACGGTGATAAAGCGTTATTCGAATACTGTGAAAAGTTCGATAAAGCAAAACTCTCTTCTTTGGAAGTAACTAAAGAGGAAATTGACGAGGCATTTAATTCGGTTGAGCCGAAGTTTTTGGAAATTATCAAAAAAGCCGCCGAAAATATCCGCAATTTCCATTCAAAGCAGGTTAGAAACAGCTTTATTATTTCCGAACAGGACGGCATTGTGACAGGACAAAAGGTGACTCCTATTGAAAAAGTCGGTCTTTATGTTCCGGGCGGTACAGCGGCTTATCCTTCCACCGTTTTGATGGACAGTATCCCTGCAAAAATTGCAGGTTGTAAGGAAATTTGCATCACCACACCCCCGTCGGCTGACGGTAAGGTTAACCCCGTTATTTTGGCGGCCGCTAAAATTGCAGGTGTTGACCGCATTTTCAAGGTTGGCGGTGCACAGGCTATTGCCGCTTTAAGCTATGGCACCGAAACCATCCCTAAAGTTGACAAAATCGTAGGTCCCGGTAACGCCTTTGTTGCCGAAGCCAAACGTCAGGTTTTTGGACTTGTTTCAATTGATATGATTGCAGGGCCGAGTGAGATTTTAGTAGTTGCCGACAGTACCTGCAACCCCGAATTTGTTGCCGCAGATTTGCTTTCACAAGCCGAGCACGACAAAATGGCAAGTGCCGTTTTGGTTTGCGACAGTATGGATTTAGCAAATGCAGTAAGTGACGCTTTAGAGCGTCAAATTCCGCAATTACTTCGTGCAGAAATTGCAAGGACTTCGATTGACAACAACGGCAAAATTATCGTTGCCGACAATTTAATTAAGGCAATCGACATTGCCAACGAAATCGCACCCGAACACTTGGAATTATGTATGGACAACCCGTTTGACTATCTTGACAAAGTCAAGCACGCGGGCAGTATCTTTATGGGTAAATATTGCCCCGAGGCTTTGGGTGACTACTATGCAGGACCTAATCACACGTTGCCTACAAGCGGTACTGCAAGATTTTCAAGTCCTTTGTCGGTTGACGATTTCGTCAAGAAGACACAATACACCTACTATACCCGCGATGCTTTAAGTAAGGTTTACGATGAGGTTGCTTTCTTTGCCGAAAAAGAGGGCTTAACCGCCCACGCAAAGAGTGCTACCATTCGTTTTGAGGATAAAAAATGAGTAGATTTTTAAAATCACAGTATTCCTCATTAGAGGTTTACACCCCCGGCGAACAGCCGAGGGATAAGCAATACATAAAACTTAATACCAACGAATCCCCTTTTCCGCCGAGTGATGCGGTGGTAAAAGCGGTCAACGCTGACGAAGTAAGAGATTTGCGTCTTTATTCCGACCCCGAATGTAAAGCGCTTAAAACTGCTTTAGCAGAACTTTACGAGGTAACACCGCAAAACGTTTACCTTTCCAACGGCTCGGACGACATACTCAACTTCAGTTTTATGGCGTTCAGTGAAAATGGTGTTGTTTTCCCCGAAATCAGTTACGGCTTTTATAAAGTTTTTGCAGAGTTACACAACATTCAGTACACTGCAATCCCCTTGAAAGAGGATTTTTCGATTGACATTAACGATTACAACGCCAACGGCAAACTGATTGTAATTGCCAACCCCAATGCACCGACAGGACTTATTTTAAGTGTTACACAAATTGAGTCAATTTTAAAAGCCAATCCCGACAGTGTTGTGTTAATTGACGAAGCGTATATTGACTTTGGCGGTGAATCTTCATACAAACTGACAAAGAAGTACAAAAACCTGCTCACAGTCGGTACTTTTTCAAAATCTCGCAGTATGGCAGGTGCAAGGCTTGGCTTTGCCATTGCCGACCAAGAATTAATAGCCGATTTAGAGCGTATTAAGTATTCAACTAATCCGTATAATATCAACCGTTTAACACTTGTTGCAGGCGCTGCCGCAGTAAAAGACAACGGTTATTATATGGACAACTGTAAAAAAATTATCGCAAACCGCGAATACACAACTGCTGAACTTGAAAAATTAGGCTTTTTCGTTTTGCCGTCAAAAGCAAACTTCGTGTTCGCAAAGAGTGATAAAATCGGCGGTGAGGAGTTGTATTTAAAACTCAAAGCCAATGGCATTTTGGTCCGTCACTTTAACAATGAAAAAATCAAAGACTTTAATCGAATTACCATTGGCTCAAAATCGGAAATGGAAAAGTTCATTGAAGTTACCGCTAAAATATTGGAGGGAAAATTATGAGAACATCTATGATTTCTCGCAAAACCAATGAAACCGATATTACTTTAAATTTGAATATTGACGGTTCGGGTAAATCCACCGTTAAGACAGGTTGCGGATTTTTAGACCATATGCTAACCTTATTCGCCCGTCACGCTCGTTTTGACCTTAAAGTAAAATGTGTCGGTGACACTGAGGTTGACTTCCACCACACTGCCGAGGATATCGGTATTGTATTGGGACAAGCCTTCCGCGATGCTATAAAGGATAAAAAAGGTATCGCCCGTTACGGCAGTTGTATTTTGCCTATGGACGAGGCTTTAATTATGACGGCTGTTGACATTTCGGGTCGCAGTTACTTAAAATGCAGTTTTGAAGGTCTTACCGAAAAGGTTGGCGACTTTGACACCGAGTTGGTAGAAGAATTTTTCTATGCCTTTTGCCGTCAGGCAGAGTTGACCTTACACATTAAACAACTTGACGGCAC
>JAZRSW010000104.1:0-5483 GCA_045651745.1 Acutalibacteraceae bacterium | reverse complement strand
CCGTACCCGTAGGGGAGGGGGGCGTTGCTTCGTAATTCATCCAAATACCTCCTTTCATTTTCTTTACAGTATATGTGTGGCGCGCGTGATGGGTACCGCTGTAAAAAAAATTGAAATAGCCCTTGATTTTTTGCTTTTGGTATGCTATAATGATATGCGTTCGCCGGAATGATGGAATTGGCAGACGTGCTGGACTCAAAATCCAGTGGTAGCGATACCGTGCGGGTTCGACCCCCGCTTCCGGCACCAAAAAAACTTCTTGTTCGTTTGAACAGGAAGTTTTATTACTTTAATTAGTAAAATACTAAAAAACATTATAAACATAAAATATTTTATGATTTGGAGGTAGTTTATGTTTAGTGTTATTTTTGATATGGACGGCACTTTGTTTGATACCCAACGCATTTGTATACCCGCTTGGGATTGGGCAGGGGAAAATCAAGGAATTAGCAATATGGGTAAACACGTTCCCATTATTTGCGGAATGAATAATGATAATTGCTATAAATATGTTTTAAAACACTATCCCGATATTGATATTGACCGCTTTAATATTGACGTGCATAAATATTACAAAGATAATCTAGTTGTAAAATTTATGCCTGGTATCGAACAGTTGTTATTATTTTTAAAAGAAAATGGTATCAGAATGGGGTTAGCGTCAGGTTCTTCAAACGAGAGTATCAACCATCATTTAAAAGCGGTTGGTGCTGATAAATTCTTTGAAGTTGCGGTAAGTTCCGATGACGTTGCACGATGCAAACCTGACCCTGACGTTTTCTTGAAAACTGCTGAACTAATGGGTGTTGAGCCAAAAGATTGTTTTGTTTTTGAAGACTCGGTTAACGGTATTAAGGCTGCAAACGCTGCGGGAATGAAGTGTATCGGTATCCCTGATATTGTTGATTTCTCTGATGAAGTTAATGATATGCTTTTTATGAAACTCAAAACTGCTGATGAGATAATTCCCGTATTTGCTGATTTGTTAAAATTCTTTAAATGATACATAAAAAATACTTATTATCTGTCCCTGCTTCTTTTAGAGGTAGGGACTTGAAAATTTGTAGCAATTTAGCGATTTAAAGCATTGACAAATTTGAGAAAATGTGATAAAATAACGATAATCTTGACTAACTGTAGTTTTGTAGTCAAAAAGGTGTATAATTTGATACTCCTAATACATAAAAAGGATTTGAAAAAATGCCGATTACCGAAATTTTAAAGAAAAATGCCGAACTGTATGGGGATGAAGTGAGTCTTGTTGAAGTCAACCCAGGTGCCGATACTAAAATGACTTGGCGTGAGTTTGCTTTAACTCAGGCTACCGGCTCAAACTACCGCAGAGAAATCACCTGGAAAGAGTTTGACGATACTGCCAGTCGATTTGCCAATTTACTTATTGCAAACGGAGTTAAAAAGGGAACAAAGGTTGCAATTCTTTTAATGAACTGTATCGAGTGGTTGCCGATTTACTTTGGCATACTTCGCGCAGGTGCAATCGCAGTTCCGCTTAACTACCGTTACGCTGCTGACGAGATTAAATATTGCTTGGAAAAAGCTGACGCTGAATATCTTGCTTTTGGGCCTGAATTTATCGGTCGTTGTGAACAGATTGCTGATAAAGTGCCGTCGGTTAAAATGTGGCTTTATGTAGGTGAGGGTTGTCCTGCTTTTGCTGAAAATTATAATGATATTATTAACTGTTTCAGTGAAAAAGACCCTGAAATCGAAATTACTGACTCTGATGACGGTGCAATTTACTTTTCAAGCGGTACAACGGGATTTCCTAAAGCAATTTTACACGCTCACGAAAGTTTGATGCATTCCTGCAAAGTTGAGCAAAACCATCACTCGCAAACACACGATGACGTTTTCCTTTGTATTCCGCCTTTGTACCACACCGGTGCTAAAATGCATTGGTTCGGCAGCTTTTTAGTTGGCGGTAAGGCTGTATTATTAAAAGGTACAACACCTGAACTTATTATCAGCACTGCATCCCAGGAAAAATGCTCAATTGTTTGGTTATTAGTACCTTGGGCTCAGGATGTTTTAGATGCTATTGACCGCGGTGAAATCGACCTTACAAAATACGATTTATCGCGTTGGAGATTGATGCATATTGGTGCACAACCCGTTCCGCCTTCGTTAATCAAGCGTTGGAAAGAGGTTTTCCCGAACCACGATTATGACACTAACTATGGCTTAAGTGAGTCAATAGGTCCTGGTTGCGTTCATTTAGGCGTTGAGAATATCGACCACGTTGGTGCAATCGGCAAAGCAGGTTTTGGTTGGGAAATTAAGATTGTTGACGAAAACAAGCAGGAAGTCAAAAAAGGTGAAGTTGGTGAACTTGCTGTTAAAGGTCCCGGCGTTATGAAGTGCTATTATAAGGACGATGAAGCTACCAACGAGGTTTTAAAAGACGGTTGGCTCTTTACCGGTGATATGGCAGAAGAAGACAAAGACGGCTTTATTTGGCTTGTTGACCGCAAAAAAGATGTAATTATCACCGGCGGTGAAAATTTATATCCCGTACAGATTGAAAACTTCTTACGTCAGCAATTAAACGCTATAAAAGATGTTGCCGTTATTGGTTTACCCGATAAACGTTTAGGCGAAATCGCAGTTGCGGTTATTGAAGTTAAAGAGGGGTTTACATTGACAGAGGACGAGGTGGTTAACGCTTCAAACGGTTTGCCGAGATACAAGCGTCCACGTAAAATCATTTTTGCTGATATCCCTCGAAATCCTACCGGAAAAATTGAAAAGCCTACTTTGAGAAAGCGTTATGGCTCTGAAAGCTTGGTTGCCGAGGCTACCGGCGCTAAAATGTAATTTACTCTTTTTGAAAGGATGAATATTATGAAAAAGTTACTTCTTGGAAACGCAGCAGTTGCTCGCGGTGCTTTTGAAGCAGGTGTAAAGGTTGTTTCATCTTATCCTGGAACTCCAAGTACCGAGATTACCGAGTCGGTAGTCGAATATAAGGATATTTATGTTGAGTGGGCACCTAACGAAAAGGTTGCGGCAGAGGTTGCCATCGGTGCATCTATCGCAGGCGGTAGAGCAATGTCTTGTATGAAGCACGTTGGTCTTAATGTTATGGCTGACCCCGTTTTCACTGTCAGCTACATCGGCGCTAACGGCGGTTTGGTTTTCTGTGTTGCTGACGACCCCGGTATGCATTCATCTCAGAATGAGCAAGACTCACGTCATTACGCCGAAGCCGCTAAAATTATGATGCTTGAGCCTTCAGATTCTTCTGAATGTAAGGAATTTACCAAAAAGGCTTTCAGTTTAAGTGAGGAATATGATACTCCGGTATTTATTCGTCTTTCCACCCGCGTTTCACACTCGCAAAGTTTAGTTGAGTTGTGTGACCCCGAGGAAGTTGCTTTAAAACCTTATGAAAAAAACATCCCGAAACACGTTATGATGCCGGCTATGGCTAAAGGCAGACATGTTATTGTTGAAGAACGTACATTAAAACTTAAAGAATTAGCCGAAAACTGCGAATTTAACACAGTTGAGAACAACGGCTCTAAAATTGGTGTTATTGCCGCAGGTACTACATACGTTTACGCAAAAGAGGCTTTGGGTGATAAAGTTGATTTCTTAAAATTAGGTATGGTTTATCCGTTACCCGAAAAACTTATCAAAGATTTTGCTGAAAGCCACGATGAACTTTGGGTTATTGAAGAACTTGACCCTGTTATTGAAAATCACGTTAAAGCATTGGGAATTAAATGCAAGGGTAAGGAAAACTTCACTTTACTCGGTGAGTATTCTCAAAATATGATTAAAAAGGCTGTTTGGGGTATCGAAACAGAGGCAGTCGCCGACCCCATAATTCCTAACCGTCCTCCCGTACTTTGTGTCGGTTGTCCTCATAGAGGTACTTTCTATGTCTTGAAAAAGCTCGGTGTGACCGTTTCGGGTGACATCGGTTGTTATACTCTCGGTGCCGTAGCACCGTTGCAGAGCGTTGATACAACCATTTGTATGGGTGCTTCTGTCAGTGCCGCTCACGGTATGGCAAAGGCAAGGGGAGAGGAGTTTAACAAAAAGTTAGTTTCCGTTATCGGTGACTCGACCTTTATTCATTCAGGTATCACAGGTCTTATTGACATTGTATATAATAAGGGTAACAACACTGTTATTATTTTGGATAACTCTATTACCGGTATGACCGGACATCAGGAGAATCCTACAACCGGTAAAACAATACGCGGAGAGGCAACAAAGCAGGTTGACCTTTTAGCACTTTGTAAGGCTGTCGGTGTAGAGCGTGTTCGTGTTGAAGACCCGTTTGATTTAGTTGGGTTTGAAAAGGCAGTTAAAGAAGAATTAGCCGCAGATGAACCTTCAGTTATTATTGCACAGCGTCCTTGTGCATTACTCAAATCTGTTAAATATACAGGTTTTTGCAAGGTAGACAGTGAAAAGTGTAAATCCTGCAAAATGTGTATGAAGTTAGGCTGTCCTGCAATTTCGTTCAAGGACGGTAAAGCCGTAATTGATAATTCACAGTGCAACGGTTGCGGACTTTGTGTTGGCGTTTGCCCGTTCGGTGCAATCGAAAAGGAGGAAGCTTAAATGACTGATAAATTAAACATTATGATAGTCGGCGTTGGCGGACAAGGTACTCTTTTAGCCAGCCGAATTTTAGGTAACGTTATTATAGCTCAAGGATTTGACGTTAAGGTGTCAGAAGTACACGGTATGAGTCAGCGTGGTGGCTCGGTTGTTACTTATGTTAAGTATGCAGACAAGGTTGCTTCTCCGATTATCGACAAAGGTGAAGCCGATTTGATTTTGGCTTTCGAGCGTTTAGAGGCTCTTCGTGCATTACCGTTCCTCAAAAAAGGCGGCAGAATGATTGTTAATGACCGTGCTATGAGTCCGATGCCCGTTATCACAGGTGCTGCAGAGTATCCTGAAGGCATTATTGAAGAATTAAAATCAAAAGCAGACGTTATAAGTCTTGACGCTTTGGAATTAGCGCAAAAAGCAGGTAGTATTAAGGCTGTAAACGTTGTTCTTATTGGTGTTTTAGCTAAATCTACCGATATTCCTTATGAAGCTTGGATTGATACCATTAAAACCACTGTACCCGAAAAGTTTTTAGATGTTAACCTTAAAGCTTTTGAGCTCGGATATAACTTATAATTTTAATTCAGTTTCAAAACGGAGATGTAAAAAATGAGTAAATATTATCAGCCCGAAATCGAAACAATGTCGCTTCCTGAAATGCAAAAATTACAGAGCGAACGTTTGGTTAAACAAGTAAAGCACGTTTGGGATAATGTACCTTATTACCGCAAGAAAATGGAAGAAAAAGGTGTTACTCCCGACGATATTAAGGGTATTGAGGACCTTCATAAATTGCCTTTTGTCACTAAGGATGACCTTCGTGAGTGTTATCCTTACGGTCTTTTGGCAACAGACCTTAAAAATTGTGTCAGAATTCAATCAACATCAGG
>JAZRSW010000103.1:0-6326 GCA_045651745.1 Acutalibacteraceae bacterium | reverse complement strand
ATCTGCTCTAACGTAAAGCAACGCTCAATCGAAAAGCCTGCGGCATCGGTACGCCTTAATGATGTTATCGTAGCACCGCAACCAAGAAACTTTCCAATATCATCAGCCAAAGACCTTATGTACGTACCCTTTGAACAATGCACCTCAACCATAAAATCATCACCCTCACGGCTTAAAAGTTTAAGCACGTGAATGGTAACAGTCCTCGGCTCGCGCTCTACTTCTTTTCCCTGACGGGCAAGGTCATAAAGTCTTACACCGTTAACCTGAATTGCCGAATACATCGGCGGAATTTGGTCATAAGTACAGTTAAAATGAACTAAAGCGTCAGCCAATTGTTCATCGGTAACATTGACCTCGTTTGTCGCTACAACTTCACCCGTAATATCGAGTGAATCGGTAGTTATACCTAAACGAATACCGGCAATATACCGCTTGTCAGCCTCTAAAACATACGAGGAAAGCCTTGTTGCTCTGCCGATTAGTATCGGCAAAACACCGGTAGCCAACGGGTCGAGCGTGCCGGTGTGTCCAACACGTTTTGTGCCGTATATACGGCGGATTACCGCCGCCGCCTTAAACGAGGTATACCCCGTAGGCTTGTCAACTAAAATTAATCCGTTCATATATTAATTTCCAAAGTTTTAATCAAAAGATTTTTAATCTGTGACTTTACTTCCTCTAAACTGCAGCCAAACTCACAACCCGCGGCACGCTTATGCCCGCCGCCGCCAAAGTTACTGCAAAGAAGTGCGGCATCATAAGGCTCAAAAGTCCTCATCGAAATTTTCCATCTGCCGTCGGACTTTTCACGGACAGTAACACCGATTTGTACCCCGTCAATACTGCGGGACAATGAGGCAATACCGTCCATATCACTCGAATCGCAACCCGTTTCCTTTATCATTTTTTGAGTAATGGTTACAATAGCACATCTGCCATCGCAAAGATACTCAATATCATTAAGAACACGGCGTTCCATTTCCAAACGGCTTTTTGTTTTAACCTCAAACATAACGCGGTTAATCTCGTCATAATCTGCACCCAAAGACATCAACTCTGCCGCAAAAATATGGGTTCTCGGCGTAGTGTTTGAGAATTTGAAACAACCTGTATCGGTGGCAATTCCGGTATAAAGACAGGTTGCGATAAAGGGCGTGATTTCAACGCCTAATTCTTTAATGACATTAAAAATGCACTCACAAGCCGCGGCGCTGTCACCCTCTAAATACAAATTCTCGGCAAAGCCGGTGTTTGTTCCGTGGTGGTCGATAGATAATAAAATCTTATCGGCGTATTTCTCTTTTAAAGAGCCTAATAAGTTTTCGTCCGCAACATCAACCGAAATTACGGTTTCAATTTTAAAATCCTCGTTGCCCTCTACGGTTAAATATTGGAACTTATGCGGAATTTCATCCGAGCAAATGACATTTGCCTTTTTGCCCATTTTTCGCAACGCCGAACAAAGCCCAAAGCCCGAACCTAACGTATCACCGTCAGGATGAGCGTGGGTTAATATCAGAAAATTGTCATTATTTTTCAGTATTTCGGCAGTTTTGGATAATGAAATAGCCTTACTCATTGCCGTCACCCTCTGCAACGTCTTCTGCGGGCATTTCAGGGAATGAGTCGATAATTTTAGAAATATGAGCGCTATGCTCAATAGAATTATCGGCAACAAAGCGTAATTCAGGAGTTTTGCGAAGTTTCAATCTCATTCCAAGCTCGCGACGCAAAAATCCTGCGGCATTTTTAAGGCCTTTAACGCTCTCAACCGTTTTGTCAAAGCCCTCGATAGCGCTGACATAAACGGTAGCATACGAAAGGTCACCCGAAACGTCAATTTTAACAATACTCAAAAGTTTGCTGACTCTCGGGTCTTTTAATTCGCGGAAAAGGTCAGCCAATTCACGCTGAATATCGGCAGAAACTCTGCCCAATTTAAAACTCGGCATATTTACTTCCTTTTCTTTTAATAATAAAGACTTTTCGGTGCCGAAAGATAATCCTTCGGCACCAAATTTATTTTATCAAAAATTAATCGCGGTATTCTTCCATAATGAAGGCTTCAAAAATGTCGCCCTCTTTAATATCGCCGTATTTAGCCAAACCGACACCGCACTCGTAGCCTGAAGCCACTTCCTTAACATCGTCTTTGAAACGGCGGAGTGAGTCAATTTCGTCTTCGGCAATAACAATACCATCACGGACAACACGGACTTTAGCGTCACGGGTAATCTTACCGTCACGAACATAGCATCCTGCAATAGTGCCAACGCCCGAAACCTTATAGGTCTGACGGACTTCAAGGTTACCCAACACTGCCTCGCGGAATTTAGGTGCGAGCATACCCTTCATAGCGGCTTCGATTTCGTCAAGACAGTCATAAATAACTCTGTAAAGACGCATTTCAACGCCGTCACGCTCGGCAGCTTCCTTCGCCACGGGGTCGGGACGGACGTTAAAGCCGACGATAATAGCACCCGAACTTGCGGCAAGCATTTCGTCCGACTCGTCGTTAGCACCAACACCGCCGTGAATAACGTTAACACGGACTTCGTCATTAGAAAGTTTAACCAAACTCTCACGAACAGCCTCAACCGAGCCCTGAACGTCAGCCTTAACGATAACATTAAGGTCTTTGAGTTCACCCTGCTCTAACTGACTGAACAAATTATCCAATGTAACCTTCTGGGTTGCCTTAAAAATTTCGTCTTTAGCCTTCTGCTTACGCTGTTCAACCAACTGACGTGCCAAACGCTCATCCGAAACAGCGTCAAATCCGTCACCTGCTGAAGGTACTTCGTCAAGACCGGTAATCTCAACCGGAACAGACGGGCCTGCTTCTTTAACAGTTCTGCCGTTTTCGTCAAGCATAACTCTGACACGGCCAACCGAAGTGCCGGCAACGATAATATCGCCCGAACGAAGTGTACCGTTTTGTACCAAAAGGGTTGCAACAGGACCGCGACCTTTATCAAGACGAGCCTCAATAACAACACCCTTACCCTTACGGTCGGGATTAGCCTTTAATTCTTGCATTTCGGCAACCAACAATACGTTTGCCAACAACTCGTCAATACCTTGGTGAGTTTTAGCCGAAACAGGAACACAGATAACGTCACCGCCCCATTCTTCAGGAACAAGACCATGCTCGGTCAACTGTTGCTTAATGCGGTCAGGGTTAGCCTCGGGTTTATCCATTTTATTGATTGCAACAATAACCTGTACCTCGGCAACTTTGGCGTGGTTAATAGCCTCAATAGTCTGCGGCATAATACCATCGTCTGCGGCAACAACCAAGATAGCAATATCGGTAGCCATAGCACCACGCTGACGCATCGAAGTAAATGCGGCGTGTCCCGGAGTATCAAGGAAGGTAATCTCATTACCCTCGTGATTTACGCGGTAAGCACCGATGTGCTGTGTAATACCGCCTGCCTCACCCTCTGCAATTTTTGCATTACGGATAGCGTCGAGCAACGAAGTTTTACCGTGGTCAACGTGACCCATAACAACAACAATCGGGCTACGAGGTTTCAAGGTTTCCTCGGTATCCTCCGAAATATCCATAATTCTTTCTTCAATTGTAACAACTACAGCCTTTTCAACCTTGCATCCCATTTCGGTTGCAACGATTTCGGCAGTATCATAGTCAATAGTCTGGTTAACGGCTGCCATCATACCGAGTTTCATCAACTGCTTGATAACCTCGGCAGCGGTTTTCTTCATAGCGGCGGCAAGTTCACCAACCGTAATCTCCTCGCCGATAGTAACGGTAATAGGAGTCTTTTTAATCTTTTCCAACTGAAGTCTGCGAAGTTTATCTGCCTCGGTTTCACGCTTTGCGCTCTGCGGACGGCGATAGTCCTGCGACTTCTGTTTTATTTTCTGTTTACGTTGAGCATTATCGTTACGCATTGCGTTTGCAGGTGCAATATTCTCATAACGCTCGTTATACTTATCAATATTGATATTGGAAGCACGGGTGTCAACCTTACGGATTTCAACCGGTCCGCGATTAGGTGCTTCACCCTTCTTTTCCTTTTTCGGTCTGGGCGGAATATTAATCGGCTCAGACGGTTTCTTTTCCTCTTTGGTTTCAACCTTGGTTTCAGGCTTCTTTTCTTGCTTAGGTTCTGCCTTTACCTCAGGTTTTGTTTCCTTTTTGGGCTCTGCCTTTTTCTCAATGGGCTTTTCTTCTTTTGCCTTAACTGCGGGGGCTTTCTTTGCTTCCTCTTTAGGTGCTTTTGCCTTTTCCTCGGCAGCCTTTTGAGCGGCTTGAGCAGCCTTAAGTTGCTCTAAAACAGCCATCTGCTCGGCTAATTTTCTATCCTTTTCAGCCTGACGCTCTTTGGCTCTCTGCTCGCGTGCATTTTCGCCCGAAGCAAAATATTCGTCAAAATTTTTGACCTCGTGTTGCTTAGTAATACAATCAAAAATGAGGTCAAGTTCGGTATCCTCTAAAGAAGTCTGGCTCTTTTTATCGACGCCCAACTTTTCATTTAAAAGTCCAATAATGTCCTTACTGGAAATGTTTAAATCCTTGGACAATTCATGTATCTTATACTTAATCAGCATTCGTGAATTCCTCCTTGTTACTCTCGAAAAGTTTTGTCAACGCATTGGCAAAACCTTCGTCGCATACGGCCACAATGCCGGCCTTTATACCAATCGCCGCGGAAACCTCAAAAATTGTAAACGGTATTTTTTGGACCGTTACTTTTCCGCCGCTAAAGTACTTTATCTCTTTGAGTGATTTTTCGGATATATCGCTTGCTACTGCAATGAATTTTGCAGTTCCTTTCAAACACGCCTCTTTTGAAGCGGCAAACCCAACCGCTAATTTCCCTGCTTTTCGTGAAAGACCTAAATAAGATAAAACCTTATTATTCTGCACTTTCAAGTTCCTTTAAAATCTGTTCGGTAACATTTTCGGGAATTGCCACTGAAAACGAACGCTCTAAACGTTTAGCCTTAACGGCTTTTTTATAGCATTCTGCACTGTGACAAATATATGCACCGCGTCCATTCAATTTGCCCGAGCGGTCAAGCATAATTTTTCCTTCAGGGGTTTTAACAATTCGCACAAGGTCGCGTTTTGGCTTCATTTCACCGCAACCTGTACACTGTCTTAAGGGTTGTTTTTTAGGTGTCATAGCAATAAATCCTTTTCGTTTCAATAAATTTTACTGAATACTGTCGTCACCCTCGCCGTAGAAACCGCTTTCGGGGTGGATATCAATTTTCCAACCTGTCAAACGTGCGGCAAGACGAACGTTCTGACCTTTGTTGCCGATAGCCAAACTCAACTGACTGTCAGGAACGGTTACACGGCAAACCTTGGGGTCTTCACTCTCTACTGTGACCGACAAAACCTTTGCGGGCGACAAAGCCTCGGTAATAAAGGCAACCGGGTCATCAGAATACTTTACAATATCAATCTTCTCTCCGCCAAGTTCTTCAACAATGGCGTTAACTCTGGCTCCGCGCTGACCGATACATGCGCCGACAGCGTCAATATCCTCGTTAGACGACCAAACAGCCATTTTGGTTCTGGAGCCTGCCTGACGGGAAACTGCCTTAATTTCAATAGTTCCGTCATAAATTTCGGGAACTTCGGTTTCAAACAAACGCTTTACAAGACCGGGATGGGTTCTCGAAATTTTAGCGCGAGGACCTCTTTCCTCGTTACGTACATCAACAATGTAAACTTTAATATGGTCACCCTCGTGAAGAACCTCATCCGGAACCTGCTCGGTTTTAGGCAAGGTTGCCTCACCGCGACCGATAGTAATAGAAGCGTTACCGGTCTTCGGGTCAATACGCTGAACGACAGCGGTAACAAGTTCTTTGTTACGGCTCTGGAATTCCTCAAAAGTCTGACCTCTTTCGGCTTCCTTTACACCCTGACGGATAACGTGCTTTGCGTTTTGAGCAACAATTCTGCCAAACTTTTTGGTTTCGAGCGGAATATCAACAAACTCGCCGACAGTAGCATTCTTGTCTACCTTCAAAGCGTCTTCCAATAAAATCTGGGTGTATTCATCTTCGATTTCATTTACAACGGTTTTGCGAACGTAAACCTTGAAAATCTTCTGCTCAATATCCATTTCGCAAAATACCACGTCTCTTGAGCCGTAGTCCTTTTTAGCGGCTACAATGATTGCGCTTCTGATTTTTTCTGCCAAATAACTTTCGGGAATACCGCTTTCCTCAGCCATTAATTTTAATGCCTCAAAAATTTCTACGGTCATATCCACCTGTGATTCTGTTTTCTTTGCCCTTGCCATTTTCCATTATACCTCCGTTATATAAATTCAAAA
>JAZRSW010000102.1:0-19282 GCA_045651745.1 Acutalibacteraceae bacterium | reverse complement strand
GACACCGAGCCGATAATACAAAGGACTATTGCTAAAACACCAAATAATGTTTCTGTCATAATATCACCCTTTATATATTATGAGAAACATAAAAAAGGTGCTACAAAAAACCGACCGTCGTGCCTTGAAATCGGCTCGGCAGTCGGTAACTATACTATTATTATTATTATTTTATTTCGATATTGGTTTCAGCGGGGTTGATAGAAATTGCCCAAGCATAGCACGATGCAGATGCCGCAGTAACCTTAATCGTTTTAGTCAAGGTTGAAGGAGTTGTTATACCGGTTAAATCCACAGTCAAATTGAAATCTTTTGCCGTAACTTTACTTGTTTTATTTCGGTCATAACATACCTTTACTTTTATAGTTTTATTAGTAATGACCGAATTTGCGGTCATACCTTGCGGCAAACCGATAAACTGAATGTTTGACGGCTCAAGTTCAATATTAGTATTTACCAATCTACCAAACTTCAAAGCAACAGTGACTTCTTCGGTACCGTCAATAACCTCGACACCTTCAGGCAAAACGAACGAAACATTAAAAGAGGTATTATTTGAAGTAACCTTCATAAAATCTATCGCAGAAAGGCTCAACCCTGAAGACAACAATCCATCAACAGTATCAATAGGACCTCTGACCTTTACGGTTGTCAATTTTTCATTTGCGCGCGTTTTATCACTATAACGATAAAGATTATATTCAGGCAATCCTATTGAGCTTGACGAATAACTTAAAGGCATATTTTCAAATGTGGGTTTTAATCCAACATCAACAACCTTATAGACTACAACTCTAACATATATATCTTTTTTATAAATTAGTTGCGACGATTCAACCAAATTACCCAAAGCATCATAAAACTTCAATTCTACCTCATAGTTTTGAGTTTCAGGCAAAACAACTGCGGTTAATTTTGGCACAGCAACAACCTTTTTAACTGATGCCACAACCTCAGAAGGTCCGCTAATATTAAGATATGGTATATCAAGACCGTCAGAATTCGACTTTAAACTGCTTTTATATATTTCACGGTCAGCAGTAACAACTTCCTGAATACTCGAAACATCTATCTCAACAGGAATATCGGTAGCTGCATCATAGTCATAATCCACCTGAATATAAGACGGTGATATTTTAGAAATTTGACATCCCGAAACGTCTACACTTGCCGTTAAATTCAAAACATAAGTGCCGGGACGGTTAACATCGGAATAAGAAACAACCGAAACGATAATATCACTTTTTTTGACGTTACTTACGATATAACCCGGTCCGCTGACTGTAACAGAAACATCCCTTTCAGTTTCCCCTAAAGCCATTAAAACATTACCGCCATCATCAATTTGGTTAGAAATAGAAACCTTCACATCATTAACAGTAATTTCCCTTGTGGGATTTTCGGTGATATCAATAACAAGCCAGAAAATGACGGCACATACAAGCGAAAAAGCTATCAAGAATTTTTTATTCCCAAACCAACGATTAATTAAGTTAATTAGATTAAAATTCATTTGCCGTCACATCCTTTCATAATTAGATAATGATTATTTTTTGTTTTTAAAGAAGGAAACAACTCTTGTTAAAAGACTTGTCTTTTCAACATTGTTCACTGTAATAAGTTCAGCGTAAAGTTTTTCACGCAAACTCATTTGATTAAAGTTTCTCTCTATTATACCGCCGCTGCAAACAGATATAACACCCGTTTCCTCTGAAACAACAACAACGATAGCATCCGAGGTTTCGCTCATACCAACTGCTGCGCGATGACGTGTGCCTAATTCTTTACTTAACTCATTATTAGACGTCAACGGCAAAATGCAACCTGCAGAAGCAATGCGGTCATCACGTATAACCATACCACCATCATGCAACGGCGACTTTGGATAAAATACATTACCGACAAGCTCTGCCGAAACAGTAGCGTCAACCTTAGTACCGGTCAAGATAACCTCACCAAGAGGTGTTGAACGCTCAAACACTATCAAAGCGCCGATTTTCTGTTCTTGCATAGATGCGCAAGCCTTGCATACTTCATCAATACACTTAACAGTTGAAGCCTCATCGGTATCACCACCGACGCCAAAACGGCTTAAAGAAGAGTGACCAACACGTTCCAAAGCACTGCGAAGTTCAGGCTGGAATATGATAGCGATAGCGATAATAGCGTAATTAAAGAATTTATTAAGCAACCACTTAATACTGATAAGGTCAAGCCATTGTGCAACAAACCAAATTGCAAGCAAAAGACCTAAACCTTTAATAAGAACCTTTGCTCTTGTTTCCTTCAAAAAGCCTATTGTTTTATATATAACATACGCAACAATAAGGATATCGAGAATATCAACAAAACGCACATCGGCAAAAGCCATCAAAAGTTGTTTAAAAAAGCCTGAAATGTTATTCCACATACCAACAAAAAACGCTTGCATATTCTCACATCCTTCAAATAATTTTATACAATTGTATTGTAACATAAGTCATACACTATAATCAATAGAAAATTTACAATTTTTATTATTTTTTTGTAAAGTTTTTAACAGTATTTATAAAAACTTCTGCTTCTTTCAAATTGTTGAAAGAAGACAAACAAATTCTAACCGTTCCGCTATCAATAGTACCTATTCTTCGATGTGCCATCGGCGCGCAATGAAGTCCTGCTCTTACGGCTATTCCGTTTTCTGAAAGCATAGACGCAACCGACGTACTTTCCTTGCCCCTTATATTAAAAGACAACGTTGGCACAAAATCCCCATACTCAGGTCTTTTTGTATAAAGTTGTATACCTTTAATAGAATTTAATCTGTCATAAATATACCTTATCATTTCCAACTCGTGTCGGTATATATTTTCTCTTTTCTGCTTAATAACAAAATCCAACCCTGCTGAAATACCAATAATGCCCGGTACGTTTAATGTGCCGCTCTCAAATCTTTCGGGGTAATCCTCAGGCTGTTCATAACTTATTGACATTGAGCCTGTACCACCTTCGGTTAAGGTATCGGGGATATTACCCAATGCTATCAGCACACCCGTACCCATTGGCGCGTACAAACCCTTATGCGGTGCTATACAAAGATAATCAATCTTCATATCGAGCATATCAATATCCAATAAGCCCGCCGTTTGTGCAGCATCAACCGCAAAAGGCACACCTCTTTCGGCACAAATTTTTCCAATTTCACGAATGGGTAATACCTCTCCTGTTACATTACACGCGTGAGTGCATATCACCAACCGAGTATCAGGTCGAATAAGGCTTTCAAAAGAGGGTGCCGTCGCATGTGGGCCGCCAAAAATCACTTCAGCATAGTCTATATCCGCACCCATTCTTTCTAACTTATACAAAGGACGCGCAACAGCATTATGCTCTAAACATGATGTTACAATATGGTCACCAGGTCTTACTATCCCCTTAATGACCGTATTTAATGCCGTTGTGCAATTTTGAGTAAAAATAACCCTTTCAGGTGCATTCGCGTTAAAGAAATCGGATATTTTTCTTCGTGTATTATAAATCATCTCGGAACATTTTACCGAAGCATCATACCCACCGCGACCGGGATTAACAGAGTATTCTTTTAATGCCTTTTGCACCGCATTTTGAACCTCAATCGGCTTAACACCTGTTGTTGCGGCATTATCAAAATAAATCATATAAATCACCTCCTAAAGACTTATTCAATTTGAATTATCTTAACATTATTTTCCTCTAACAAAAGTAGCGCTCTCTTCGCATCATCAGCCGAAACAACGATACCGAAAAGGCATCCTACGGCAGTTCCACCTTGTACTTTTTTTATATCTGCCGAAATTCCGTTTTTTATTAATATTTCACGACCTTTATTACTAAAAGTCGATGTGGTTGTAACGAACTTAACCATATCCAATTTTCATCCCTCCATTTTGTTATCCTATTGAGCAAGAAGTATAATCCCACCCATACATATTATGAATATTTAAGAAATAAAGGCACTAAAAAAGAAAAGACCGTTCATTTGAACGGTCTTAAAAATATTTACTTTTTATCTTCAACCTTACGCTTTTTCACAGGCTTAGTTGATGGTTTTTCTGCATTTCCCTCATCAGTTTCTTCACTGCTCAATGGAACATCAAGATTCTTATATACATCATTACGTAGGATTTTATATAAGGTAGCTGCCAAAGGAACACCCAAAAGCATACCTCCGACGCCCATAACTCCGCCACCAATAGTAACCGCAGCAAGCACCCAAACGCTTGGTAAACCGATAGACGAACCGACAACCTTTGGATAAATGAAATTGCCCTCAAGTTGCTGAAGAATTATGATGAATATTATAAAAACAATAGCCTTAACAGGAGAAACCATTAATATCAGAAACGCACCGACACCGGCACCGATATAAGCACCCGCAATAGGAATCAATGCCGTCAACGCAATCAAAGCACCAACCATCGGAGCATAAGGCAGTTGTAAAATCAACATTCCAACGGTACACAGAACGCCTAAAATAACCGCTTCTACACACTGCCCTACAATATACTTGTGGAAACTTTCATCCAAAATATTTATAAAATACTTTAATCTCTTATACCACTTATCAGCCAAATAACATTTCATAGTACGGTCAATTTGACTTCCGAGTTTATTTTTACCAATTAAAATATATCCTGCAAAAATAATACTCAAAACTGCCGTAATTACACCTGAAAATACCGAAGTTATAGTTATAAACACAACCTCTACCACATTACCAATACCACTTGTGAAAACAGAAGCGGCCTTAGTCATCCAAGCTTGCCAATCTATTGATTCAAAATAAGCTGCGGTATTATCATTTAATATATTGTATTTTTCTAAAAACAAAACTACGTTTGATGTTGCGTATGGGATATAACTTATTATCAATTTAACACACTCAATAAACTGCGGTAATACAAGACCAATAACTAATGAAATTATTGCTAACAATGTTATAACCGCAAAAAGTAATGATATAGGTCTGCGAGATTTGACTACGGCTGATTTTATAGATTTTGGGAACCAATATCTTTCATAAAAGGACATCAAAATATTAAGAGGATAAGCAATAATACATCCAATAAAAACAGGTGTTGCAGCGCCTAAAAGTGTTATAAACAATTTTGCCGCATAAGGCCAATATGTTATACAAAGATACAATATAAACACACTTATACCTATCATAGCACAAGAGCGCCAACCGGGCTTTACACCTTGCCACTTTGCTTTGATTTTATCACTAAAACTTTCATGTTTCATTTGTTTTCCGCCTTTCTCAAAAGACACTGAAATTACGTTTTTATATTAACACATTAATCAAATCAGCGCAAGTCAATAGTTGATTTTTTTACATAAAATATTTATCTAATAACAACTTACAATATTCATTATTATAAAGATGAATGTTTGCATCGTAACAACATACAGAAAGTGCAAAACCATCTAAATTATAGGTTTTAATGCCTTCGCAGGTCTTGGTTTCAAGTTCGTTAAGTTTAACACGAAGACCGACACCCGACCTTTTAAGAAAAGCCTCTTTTTTAGTCCAAACTTCAAAAAAACGTGTTTGCCAATCGGGTAAATCAACACTAATATACTCTTTTTCACACTTTGTGAAATATCTATCTATTAGTTTCGGGTTGATATTACGTGTTTTTTCTAAATCAACTCCAATATTTTGGTCAGAAACGGCAACCACTACCATATTATCAGAATGTGAAACATTGAAACAAATCGACTCCCCCACCAAATAAGGTTTACCGTTCATATCATCAAACTTCATATCATTAACGTCTATGTTAAAACGAGTGCAAAGAATAACTCGTAATAAAACATCTGCAATAAGCGATTGTAGTTGTTTTTTATGCTGTTTTAATCTCAATAACTTTTCTCTTTTATTTTCACCAACCAACTCGAGCATTTTATTATATAACTCGGCAGTCGGTTCAAATAAATTCATAGTATAAATCTCGGCCATTCTTTGTCACCTCTTTACCTTTTAATGGTAATTATATTATATAACTTGATAAGTTTTTGTCAACATAAACTAAATTTACGTAAATAAACGATAAATTTTAAACAAAATTATGATTTTACGGTATTTTACCTATTGCAATTTCTTTACAAATATGATAAAATTACCCTGCAAAGTAATGGGCTTTAGGCTCAAACTTTGGTAATCACAGACAACTTTATAGATGTTTTTTGATACTCTGTGCCGATTAGGAGTTTTTTAAACGCTTGAAAGATGTCGTGAAAGACCAATATTTTTTATGGAGGTATTTGTAAAAATGACATTTAAGAGAATTCTTTGTCTTGTCTTCGCATTATGCTTGATGGTTTCTGTAATGAGCGCTTGCGGCGGCAAAAAAGACAACACTTCTTCTGCCGGCAACACAAGCTCTAAATCAGATAAGATTGAAGCTATCGACCCTGATATGACCGGTTGGGAAGATTTCGACCCGTATGCTCAAATGCCCGCTTCAAGTAAAGGTGTAACCGTTCGTTATGCTACTTGGACTGACCAGAAGGCAGATATCGGTGCTTACACTCTTGCAAACGTCAAAAATGATATCGGCATTGACGTTGAGCTTTACTTTGTTCAGCAGCATGGTTATGTTCAGGAAATTATGACCAAAATCGCTTCTAAAGACATTCCTGACGTATTCGTCTCCAACGAGGAAGACGGCGCATTCCCTATCACTCTTCAGATTGCTGCACCTATCAACAAGGTTTCTTCTGTTGAGCTTAAGGATCCCCGTTTTGACCAGATTTTCCTTAAAAACGCAACTATTGAAGGTAACACCTATTACCTTAATACCATTGGTACTCCGTTAGGAAACGGTAACATGGTTTTCTATAACAAGCGTTTGTTTGAAGAAAACGGTTATACCACTCCTGAAGAGCATTATGAGAACGGCACTTGGAGCTGGGATACCCTCTTGAACTGTGCAAAAGATATTAAAGCTATTGGTGATGATTACAAAGGTATCCACCTTGAATTAGATATTCTCGCAGGTTCTGTTGGTGCTTCTATTACCAAGTACAACTTTGGTACTCATACTTTCTCTAACGGTACTCAGGACCCCACCCTCTTAAAAGCTTATCAGTGGTTTGCTGAAGCTAAAGAGAACGGCTTAATCGACGGAAGCAAAGGTGCTTTCACCAGCGGTAAGTGTGGTTTCTACATCCGTGGACCTTTCGGCTTACAAACCAAAGGTTACTTTATGGATATGGACTTTGAAGATGTTGGCTTTACCTGGTTGCCCTCTTTCAATGAAGGCGAAAAAGGTCTTATTTCATCTATCTACGGCGCACACGGTATTGTAGACGGTGCTCCTAACGCAGATGCTGCAGGTTACTTCATCCGTTATTGGTTAGATTATAATAACTGGGACCTCGAAAATGTATTCTTCTCTGTTGAAGCAGGTCAGTTCTACTACAAGATTACCGAAGCAACTGCTGATGAAAAGTACTTCAACTTTGACTGGCCTTTGGCAATTCTTGCTGAGTACTCAAACGCTAACGCTGCTTTCTATAACACCATTAACAAAACATCAAAGAACGATATGAAAACTGCTCTTGACAGTATGAGCAACATCGTTGATACCGCTTGTGAGCGTGGTAACCAGCTTATTGCTGACAAGATTGAAGCTGACCGTATCAAGTATGGTGCATAATCGTAGCACTTGAATTTACTTAATAAAAAAACTCTCCGCCAAAAGCGGAGAGTTTTTTTATATCCATTTATACTAATTTAATTATCCCACTGATTATTTTCACATTTTCTGAAAAACTTGCGGACAGACTTTTGATAACTTACAGTATCTTTCACATAACTCATACCGTGACCTGCGCCCGGAACAATCAACAACTGTTTCGGTGCTGAAGTTGCAAGGTAGTTTTCAAACGTCATATCAAGCGGTACAAATTTATCGTCCGAACCGTGAATAAACAAAACAGGTTTGGTATTAACTTTTAACGCATCTACCGTTGAATAATCGTCACCGCTGAAATTGGCTTCACGTTTTAAAATAGCATTAGCGATTGGATACGTGAGTTTTTCGTTCATCTTTAAGTTATTATCCAACACGTGCTTCCAAATGGCGTGAGGCGAAGTGAAACCGCAATCCGAAATGATACCCTTAACGCAATCCGGCAAATCACAACCTGCCGTCATAAGCACGGTTGTAGCGCCCATTGAAATGCCTAACAGATAAATCGGTAGGTCGTGACCAAAACGCTCTACAATATATTTAACCCACAAAGCACAGTCGTTTCTTTCCAAAACGCCGAAACCTATATGCTCACCCTCGCTGTCGTTTGTTCCTCTTTGGTCGGGCATAAGCATCATACAACCCTCGTCGTGCAGGAAATTAACCGAGCAACTGAAATCAGTCCACCAATTAGACCTCCAGCCATGCATTGCAATTACTATCCTTTTGGGTTTATCACAACGATATAAACTACCCGTCAGGTTTAGACCGTCATCGCTTAAAATTGAAACCTGTTCAACAGGAAGTTTTTTAGCCTTTTCAGCTGCTATGACAATATCTTTAACGTGAGGGTCTTCAAACATTCCACCCGAAATTTTCGATTGAAACTTTTGCGGAAGTTTGACCTTAACGCCTTCCCTTTTCACAGCAGCGTCAACAAGCAACCTACCCGAAAGATACACAGCACCCGCTAAAGCCGCAGTACAAACCCCCGCAGCAACAAGTAACCCTTTAGTACCCTTTTTCATATATTCCTCCGAACACAGTCTATCTTATAAATTTAATACCGTGATGAACATTCTCGATTATGATATTTCCGTCACTTTCAGCATGTTCACCGTCAAGCGACCAATCAAGTTTACCATCATATATAATATTAACTTTTGACGATTTATAGAACTCAATCTGACCGTTATCAAAGTTAGACGATGTAATTGCCGTGATAATTTTATTTAATTCAACAAGGTTTTTCGGCTTTTTAACCAGTGCAACCTCAAACACACCGTCACCCATATCAACCAACTCATCGCGGAGTTTGACAATTCCTGCAACCGAAGTTGAATTAGTAGCCGATACAAATATATATTCTCCCGAAACGGTAATATTATCCATTTCAATAGTCAAATTATAACTTTTAATTGCGCCGATTTCTTTAATACTCCCCAAAACATAAGCAAAATGGCCCAAAACATTCTTAATATCTTGGGAAACACTATATGATGAAGCGGTGAACGCGCCAAAGCATGCGACATACGTAAAGTATCTCTCATTATTAAACTTACCAACGTCAATTAGGTTAATATCTCCCTTGGCAATAGTTTTAGCCGCAATTTTAGGCACGCTTGAAAGTTTCATACTTGAAGCAAAATCGTTTGTACTTCCCGCGGGAATATAGCCCAACGGCAGTTTACTGCCTGATTGCATAAAACCGCTAATTGTCTCATTTAATGTGCCATCACCGCCGAAGCATACAACCTCTTGAAAACCATCAGCCTCTGCATTTTTGGCCATTTCAACCGCGTGACCTCTTTTTTCAGTTAACTTAACCGTAACTTCATAACCGTTAGCCTGCAAAGTTTTAATAACATCAAGCAAGGTAGTTTTTGCTTTCATTTTGCCTGACACTGGGTTAACTATAAGCAATAATTTCTTCATATTTCCCACCCGAAATCTTACTTAGATAAACGTCTTTCTGAATATACTTTTTGAACTTTATTAACAATAAAACAAGACGCAAAGGCTATCAATATGCCCAATACAATTCCAGCCAAAACATCGGTTGGATAATGAACGTATAAATAAAGACGAGAAAGTGCGATAACGGTTGCCAAAACAATCGCAGGATAACCAAACCGCTTATCGTTTATAAGCAGCACCGTAGCCGCCTCAAAACTTGCTAACGTATGTCCCGACGGGAAAGACTTGTCAGAAAGGCGTTCTACCAACAAATCTATATTAACACCCGGCATATCATACGGTCTTGTACGTGCGATTAACGGTTTTAAGGTTAAATTTCCAATGAGTAACCCTAACAACAACGCAAGTCCTGTCATAATACCCATTTTGCGTGTTTTTTTGAAAATAAGTAAAACAATGGCAACTATTATCCAAAATATACCCGCGTCACCTAATTTTGTTATTATTGGTAATACTTTATCCAAAAATTCACAACGTAAATGCTCTTGAATAAAATCCAATATTTTCAATTCAAACTCGTTCATCCCGTCACCTTAATCATTATTAACCATATCATAGATTAAATACTTACCATCAACATATCTTAAATACAACGTTACATCAATATATTCAATGTGTTCTTCGTTAGAATAATTGATAAGTGTGTTTTTCAAATAAACGCTACAAGAAAATACGTTATCGGTATATTTATAGAAATTTTCAGCCTTTTCTTCGGAAATCTTATGCTCCTTATGTTTCCACAGCCACGTCACAGATACGTCTCTTATGTTGGTATAAAGCCTCGATTTAGAATCAAGGAAAGGTGCAACGTAAGAAAAACTACCCTTGTTTGAAAGAAATCTCGCATATTCTTTCATTGCTTTTATAACGTAATCCGAGTGTTCGCTCTGCAATGTTTCGTTATAAGTTTTTGGAACAATATAGCATTTAAGAGTTTCGTCATAAACTGCCTTCTGTTCAACCCCGTCAAAGCCCGCTACCGAAATTTCAGGTTCAAACAAAAATTCAGATACAACATACTTATCATATAATATACCTTCAACGTCTTTCGGCATATGCTTATAAGAAGCATCCTGAACATCGGTCTCGGTTATATATGATTTATCAACGTTGATACCGTTAAGTTTTAGATTATGGCCTTTATTTACCAAAACAGTAACTGCATCGCTCTGCTTTAATGAAAAATTGACATCTTCCAAAATGTAATCTTTCATCCCAAAGCCGATATCCTTATTTTTCACTAATACAAAGTCAGCCAACTTCATATTATTATAACTGACGGTGTATTGCACTTTGCCTTGCTCTTTTGACTCAACGGCAAAATAGTTGAGTTTAGTTAAATCATACTGCTCCTTGAACTCGCGGTTAATGTTTTCTTCATTATCAAACTTTAATTTTTCGGCAGAAAACTGTTTAACCAAGCCACCGATATTGCCTGTTTTAAAGTTTTCCGTGAAAACTTTTTCGGCAGTTGTATTCGGACGAGATGCTTCAAAAGCGCTTAAATAAAACCACAAAACACCGCCCACGGCAACCAGCAAAACCAAAAACACAGAAACAACAGCTAAATAAATTTTAGAAAATAATGACATTCTTTTAATATTCATAATGTCACCTACTTACACAAAAATATGTGGGTATTCTTCTCGGTGAGAAGAAAGCCTTATAGCGATTAACAAGACCTTTTAACTGATATTCGTCAAGTTTACTCTTGTCCACGTTATAAATATCGAAATAGTTTTCATAGTACATAACAGATGAAGAACCGCCGTCCAACATACCTGCGGTAACCGCACCGTGTGCTACCATAATATCAATAACATCATTATATGTAGCACCGATACTTGCTGCAGAACGTCCATCGGTTACAAGCAAAATAAAGGTACCGTCCGCTTTTTGTCCGATTGCCGTTCTTTGTGCGACACCTGTATTACTCTTTTTATAATAAATGTGCACACCATCGTTATCAGACTTAATGAGTGTATTTCCGTATTTGAACGAAACACCGTCACGAATATTTAAAGATTCAGCTTTTGATTTAGTCATACCCTCAGATACAACAAGACGATTATTCTTATCAATTCCGATAAACGTACGGCTACCGCCCTCATTCCAAACGCATTTTCCGTTAGAAAAGGTTAAGCCAATAGGAATTTCACCCAAACCCTGGCCGTTTTTATCATAAAACTCTCCGCCATTTATTGCGATGATAGAATCATATTTTTTAGCAATTTCAAATACGGTTTTTCCTTTTTCTGCAGTATAGGTTTCATCCGAAACACCCACAAAAACTCTTGTTGGGTCTTTAATAAGTGTAATATACGCTTTAAAAGTATCGTGAGTCTCACTTACGTATTTTACACCATCAATATATCCATCATCTTCACTATCCTCGGAAGAATTACCGCTATCAATATAACTGTCTAAATCAATCGTTAGTTTTGAATCAACGAAACTACTGTCGACAATTTCGTTAACAGTGTCTTTTGACAAGAATATATACGGCACCCATTTAGTTGCACTTGCTTGCATAGCAGAAAGCACAAGTGCATCACGCATAGTTTTACTCGGTCCATGAGCAACAATAGCAACCAAAGAGAAAACTGAAACAACTAAATACGCAATTGCAGTACCGATGCATGCAAGACTGCGCAAAGCAACCCTTCCAAAAGTCAAAGGTTTTTTAGCAATCAAAGGAACACTGTCATCATCAGTGTTCTTATTGATTTTAGGCGCAAAAACCCAATTTTGCTGAATACGGAAACTAACAAAGAAAAGAACCGTATCAACAACACATTTTAAAAGAGTTGTAAGCGACGGAGCAGAAACCCTTAAAAGCCAAGTTAAGCCTTTAATTGAGAACATCGAGGCAAATGCTATTGGAATAGCCAACATTACATATCTTACGGCAGAGCGCGCCAATCCAACCTTACCCGCGAAAACCTTAGTACGATTTATTGTAAAGTTTATAGTCGACGAAATCGCCCTTGAAAGAAACGTCGCGCTCAAAATTCCAAACGGACCGGTAAACAAAAACTTTAAACTAAAATAGAAAATTAACAGTTCAGCAAACATACTGATAAGCGAACTGAATAAAAACGAGAAAATCAGCTTATATATTCTTAAAGAATCAACAATCGGTCTGAAATGCGAGGATTCGTTATTATTGATGTAAACTGTGCTAATAGATACTTCGGTATAAGGAATATGGCTTTTTTTCATTTCCAAAAGCATATTAGTCTCATACTCATACCTTGCACCCTTAACTTCAATAAATTCGTTTAAATATCGTGCAGGGATTGCTCTTAATCCCGTTTGAGTATCTGAAATTTTAAGACCACAAAAGAGCGCGAATACTAGGCTTGTCAACTTATTGCCGAATCTACTGCGAAAAGGAACATCTTTATTTGAAAAATTACGGCAACCAAGAACTACGCTATTTGTTTCGTGCATTTTCTTAACACACGCAATAATATCATTAGTTAAGTGCTGTCCGTCACAGTCAATAGTAACTACGCCGGCTCTTCCCTTGCGGTACTCTCTGAAATATTTGAACGCATTTCTTAAAGCAACGCCCTTACCCCTATTTCGACGGTGATGCAGTACCTTACAAAAAGGATATTTTTCTTCATTAGGGAAATATTTAAAATGCTCTTCATCGCTACCATCATTAACAATAATAATATCGTCAAAACCATTGTCATATAACTCTGTGACAAGGTTTAAAAGTTTACTATCAGGATTAAGTGCCGGAATAACAACCGTAATGTTAAAGTAGTCCATATTCACCCTCCAAATTCATTCACCACATACACATACTAATATATAATAATCTTATCACTAAACCAACCATATTACAAGATACAAAATTGTTACTTATTTACCATATATTTTAAATTATTTGATAATAGTGATTGACAAATATGTCACAAAGTATTATAATAATTTCATCGCGAAAGGAAAATGTTTGTCAAAACTTTAACAATAACAAATATTTACTTTCAAACAAAATTAAGCAGTTGTCATCAACGCTAATCGAAAGGAAGATTTTTATGTACGACCGTATTTACAACTTCTCTGCCGGCCCGTCTATGTTACCTGTTTCGGTACTTGAGAAGACAAGAGATGAACTTATGAACTATCAAGGTTCAGGAATGAGCGTTATGGAAATGAGCCACCGCTCAAAAGTTTATGATGTTATTATCAAAGAAGCCGAGGCGCTTCTCCGTGAGGTTATGAACATTCCTGACAACTACAAGGTATTGTTTTTACAAGGCGGTGCCTCATTACAGTTTGCTTCTGTACCTATGAACTTGCTTAAAACCGGTGTTGCTGATTACATAGTAACCGGTCAGTTCTCCGGCAAAGCTTACAAAGAAGCTCAAAAGTACAGTGATAAGATTAACCTTGCCGCTACTACTAAAGACGAAAATTTTACTCGTATTCCCCGTCAGGAAGAGTTGAAACTCACTCCGAATGCCGACTACGTTCATATTTGCTACAATAACACCATTTTCGGTACAAAATGGGATTACATCCCCGACACCGGTGATGTTCCGCTTGTAGCCGATATGAGTTCCTGCATCTTGTCAGAGCCTGTTGACGTTTCAAAGTTCGGTCTTATCTATGCAGGCGCACAGAAGAACATTGCTCCCGCAGGTTTGACAATCGTTATTGTCCGTGAAGATTTGCTCACAGAAGAACTTGATGTAAAAGTTCCTACCGTTTGCAGTTACAAGGTTATGGCAGACAACGAGTCTATGTATAACACTCCTCCCTGCTGGCCTATTTACGTTTGCAAGCTCGTTTTAGAATGGATTAAGGAAATCGGCGGTTTGACTGCTATGAAGGCAATGAACGAAAAGAAAGCAAAACTTCTTTACGATTGCCTCGACAATAGCAAAATGTTCAAGAACCCCGTTAATCCTATCTGCCGTTCAATGATGAACGCAACATTCCGTGCTGAAGACGATGAACTTAACGCTAAATTCGTTAAGGAGTCTGCTGCAGCCGGTATGTCTAACTTAAAGGGACACCGTTCAGTTGGCGGTATGCGTGCTTCTATCTACAATGCAATGCCTTACGAAGGCGTTGAGAAATTAGTTGAGTTTATTAAGAAATTTGAAGCCGAAAATATGTAATTAAATTTTAAAAAGCACTTGTCAGTGACAAGTGCTTTTTCTTTGCTGATTTATAAACAAAAACAAACCCGTCTTACCTCATTTGAAGTAGGACGGGTTTAATTTATTGATTATCTTTTAGCTTTAGATTTTTTGGATTTTGGTGCGCGCTTTTCAGCGTATTCCATCCATTTAACCCAAACAGGACCTGCAATGAATACAGATGAGAAGCAACCTGCTACAACACCGACAGACATCGGGATTGCAAAGCTGCGAAGTGCAGTTACACCAAAGAATTCAGCAACTACAACGACACAAACAATTGCCAAGAAGGTTGCAAGCGAGGTAATAAGCGAACGCATAAAGGTTTCGCTGATGCTCTTGTTAACCTGTTCACGAACGGTAAGTGAAGGCAACATTTTGCGGTTTTCACGGATACGGTCGAAAATAACGATTGTTGCATTAAGTGAATAACCGAACAAGGTTAATGCAACGGCAAAGAAGTTGGTGTCAATCTCAAGTCCGCAGATAGTACATGCGAAGAATGCGATAATAACATCGTGTACCAATGCAACGAATGCCGAAAGACCTGCAGAAACACCACCGATTTTACGGAAGCGGATACCGATATAAACTACAACCAGCAAGCCTGCAAAGATAACTGCAAACAAGCTCTTGCCAAAGAATGCACCTGCTAAAGTCGGGTTGACGGTATTTCCGTCAAGCGACTTAAAGTTATTGTCTTTGAAATTCTTATTCAAAACGTGACTTAACGCTGTCTGAATATCAACCATCGACTCGCTCAACACAACCTCTTGTGTAGAAGAAGTCACTGTTGAAGACGTGTCAGAAGTTGTTGAAGATGTATCCGACGAGGTTGATGAAGTAGTCGAAGATGCATCGCTTGAAGTTGTACTTGAAGCATCAGATGAAGTTGTAGAGGAAGTTACATTAGAAGATGTATCTTCCTTTTTAGCCTCGTTTGCCTCTTTAATCAACGTCTCTAACTTAGTTTGGTCAACCGATTTAGTAACATCACCTGCAAACGAAATAACAAGTTTGGTTGAGTTACTTGAATAGTCGGTGCTTTCAGTAATAGTAGGCTCAATACCGAGGTTATCAACAATGCTCTGTTTTACAGTATCAACATCAACGTCGCCGTCATAAGAATAAGTAAAACGGCTACCGCCTGCAAAGTTAATATCAAAACCTACACCGAAAATACCGGTCAAAACTGCACCGATAATAAATACAACTGCAACTATAATTGCGCTCTTTTTAAGGAATGCAACAAAGTCAAACTTCGAGAACAATAACGGTTTTGCGGTTTTACCCTCTCTGATTCCGCCATAAAGCCAAGGTTTACGTAAGAACTTAAAGCGGGAAACAGCCATGGTCATAATTCTTGAGAAGAACACACCCATTACAAAATTGAAGATAACACCTGTAATAAGTGTATAACCAAATGAGTAAATATTGCCGGTTACGGAAGAACTTAAGAACGGGAACAAGAAACTGAATACACGTCCCAAGAAACTGTCAGGAGTACCGAATGCAGCAAGCAAAACGAGAGCTACGATAACACTGGTAACGTTACCGTCGAAAATCGAACTGAATGCATCACTGTATCCACGCGAAATTGCACCGTCAATAGTCTTACCGTTTCTGAATTCTTCCTTAATACGTTCAGCCGTGATAACGTTAGCATCAACACCGAAACCGATTGAAAGAATAATACCTGCGATACCGGGCAAGGTTAATGTGAAACTGTCAGTACCGGGGAAGAAGCCTGTAACACAAGCAAACATACCGCCAACCTGTCCTGCCAAAGCAATACATGCGATAAGACCGGGTAAACGGTAAATCAAAATCATCATAAGGCAGATTATTGCAAATGAGATAATACCTGCGATGAGCATAACGTTAAGTGCTTCTTTACCCAAAGTCGGTGAAATAACCTGAAGTTTGGAATCATCAACGGTCAATGCGAAAGGCAATGAACCTGCGTTGATTTTTTGTGCCAAATCGGTTGCTTCTTCAGCTGATGCCATACCTGAAATAATTGCTTCACCGTTGCTGATGATTGCAGAAACAGTAGGTGCAGAAATGCAAACATCATCCATATAAATGGAAATGGTTTTGCCCTCGGTATCCGAAGCAGACATTGCTTCTTTTGTTGCAGTAGCAAACTTGCCTGTACCTGAGCTTGTAAGTTTTAAAGAAACAACATACGATTTAGAATCAGTATCATAGCCTGCATAGGCGGCACTTTCAATATCGTTAGCACCCTGCAAAATAACTTTACCCGTATTGCTTGTACCTTTATAGAAGGTCAAAAGTGCGGTTTCACCCAATTCACTAATAGCTGCAGTCGGGTCATACGACTCATCATCAGACTGCCATGGGAAACGGACGATAATCTGATGGTTATCATAATCAGTATAGACCTCATAGTCAGTAATGTTATTATATAACATACGGGTTTCTATGATTTGTTTAGCCGAATCCATATCCGAATCGGTAATATCGTCAGCATTTTTATCAGGCGAGAATATAGCTTCTACACCACCACTGATATCAATACCCCAACGGATATCTTCAGCACCTTTAAAATATAATTTTCTAATATCACCGTGGTAATTTTCAATTCCGAAGAATGAAACAACGGTAAACACAATAATCAACACTGCCGCAATAAAAAACCACGGTTTGCTGACAACTTTGTTCTTGCGTCTCATCGCAAAACCTCCAGTAAATAATCAATCCTTTCTGCATACACGCGATATGCAGAAAATCACAGATTAATTATATATTCTTTTTCACTTTAAGTCAATCAAAATTATTCGCAATTAAACAAATTTAAAGAAAATTTACAAATTCATGGACTTCTCAAGAACTGCAAGTTTAGCAGCAACACAAAGCAGTTCGGTTGCAACGTTCAATTCCTCGGGACTCGGGAACGACGGAGCAATTCTGATATTGCTATCGTCAGGGTCAATTCCATACGGATAAGTAGCACCCGCACCGGTCAAAACCAATCCTGCATCTTTACAAAGTTGAACGGTTTTCTTAGCGCAACCCTTTTCAACAAACATACTTACAAAATATCCGCCGTTTGGTTTAACCCAATGTGCGATACCGATGTCACTCAATTCCCTATCCAAAACTCGAAGTACAACCTCGAATTTAGGTTGCATTTTAGCAGCGTGCAGTTTCATATGCTCGTGAACAGCACTGATATTCGGCAAATATCTTGCGTGACGAAGATGGTTAAGTTTATCGGGACCGATAGTTTGATATGCTAATCTACCCTTTATTCTTCTGATATCATCATCACCTGCTGCCATTGCGGCTACACCTGCACCCGGGAATGTGATTTTAGAAGTAGAGGTAAACATTATTGCTCTGTTGGGGTTACCTGCCTTTTGACACTCATCAAAAAGGCTTAACAACTTATCGCACTCACCGAAGATAGGATGAACGGCATAGGCATTATCCCAGAAAATTCTGAAGTCATCAGCCGTTTCCATTTTAGCCAAGCGACGAACAACTTCATCACTATAAACGATACCGTCAGGGTTAGAATATTTCGGAACACACCACATACCCTTAACCGAAGTATCTTTTACAAGTTCCTCAACAACGTCCATATCAGGACCGTTTTCGGTCATAGGGACATTAATCATTTCAATGCCGAAATACTGACAGATACCGAAATGACGGTCGTAACCGGGAACAGGACACAAGAACTTAATTGTCCCCTGCTTCATCCAAGGTTCAGCACCCATACCGTGAGTCATACACTGTGCAATCATATCAAACATCATGTTGAGTGATGCGTTACCACCGACAATAACATTACTGTACGGAACGTCTAAAATATGTGCAAACAGTTTTTTGAGTTCCAAAAGTCCGTCAACGCCACCGTAGTTACGGCAATCTGTACCATCGGCACTTTTATAATCATCAGCAGTGACCAAACCAAACAGGTCATTACTTACTGAAAGCTGGTCAGGACCGGGTTTTCCTCTTGACATATCAAGCTTTAAACCTTTTCTGCAAAGCTCATCATATCTCTGCTTTACGATGTCATATTCTTTTTTTAGTTCAGCCAATGACATCTCGTTATATTTCTTCATAAAGTTCTCCTTAAATAAAATTATGTATATACCACCAATTTATTATATTCTGTTTATTTTAATACAATACAATACCATTTGCAAGCATTTTTTAATTTATTTTTGTTTTTTAGGTAATTAAATTAAGTAAAAAGCCTTTTTAGTTTAAAATGTTTAATAATTCAACGTTTGACATAACAAAATGAAGTTTAAATTAAAAATGCCTCTCTCCCAAGCGGAGAGAGGTCTTTAAAAAGCGGTGTAATATCTATGCCCTTAAAAAATACTACATCGCATGACGTAATCAAGTGACATTGTCATTTTATATATCAAAATTACTCGTCACGTA
>JAZRSW010000101.1:0-8223 GCA_045651745.1 Acutalibacteraceae bacterium | reverse complement strand
ATTAGCACGGACCGTTATTGGTAGCGATAGTCGGATTTGAACCAACGACAAACCGGGTATGAACCGGTTGCTCTAGCCAACTGAGCTATATCGCCATATTTTTCGGTCACTATTGCGACTCCGCCATTATAATACGATAATCGCATTTTGTCAAGAGTTTTTTTGAAAAATCTTAAAATTTGCCTTTCAGTATAAGTTATTATACCGCTATATTTTCCCAATATAAAAAATCTTGCTTTATTTTGCTCAATACAGTATAATGATAACGATAAAATGAGTAATTATGCATATTTTGATATAAGGGTGGATTTTATGAAATTACGAGTTTTGGCATTGATTTTTTCTATAATAATCTTTACGTTGTGTGCGGGATGCGGTGCAGACGATAATAAAACTTCGTCTGATTTGACTTCGAGCGTGCAGTCTGTCAGCGGTTCTGCTTCTGAAAACGTTAGTTCTGACACTGTTTCATTACAAATTAAACTCCCTACCGATATGACTCCAGGTTTTAAGTTGCAGGACGGTTGGCTTTTCTATGTCACTGAAAACAAGCAATTTTTAAAAGACGGCAAGGTGGGTGACCTTTACTTTGATGCTGACGGTCGTTACACTTCGGGCAACGTCGAGTTAGACAAGATGGTAGCGGAAACACTCACAAAACTTGTTAATGAAAACCCCAACAAAAAGGGCGAAGATTTGTTGCGCGTAATTCACGAATATTGCCGTGATAATTTCAAATATTTAAGAAGAGCAGACGGCAACTTGGACTACGGCGCTACGGGTTGGGCGGCAGACAAGGCATACGAAATGATGTCAACGGGACGTGGAAACTGCTATAACTTTGCGGCGGCATTCTGGGCTTTATCCCGCGGTATAGGTTATGAAACCTACGCCATAAGCGGAACTTGTACAAAGACTAATCAACCGCACGGTTGGTGCTTGATTAACATCGACGGTAAGGATTATTTCTTTGACTGTGAGTGGGAATACGCCTATTATTATGACCGCGTTCAGCATCCCGAACCCAGATATGAAATGGATATGTTCAAAATCCCAATGAGCAAGATTTCTTATTGGAAATACAAGTGGGACAAGTATTAATTTTCAGGAGTAGTTTATGAACGTTGACAGCATCTTTTTTATAAGCTGTTTTTTGCCGTTTTCGGTAGTTTTGTATTATCTTGTGCCGAAAATCAAGGTTAAAAATATCATAATGCTTGTACTGGGGCTGTTGTTTTACAGTTTCGGTAGTATTTCCGGACTTATTACCTTGGTTTTAGCCGCAACGATTAACTATTTGCTTGGTTTATGGCTTAAAACCGAGCGTTTTCGCAAAGGGATTTTAACGGTTGGTATAGTTGCGAATTTGTCAGTTTTAGCAGTTTACAAGTATCTTGTTTTTGTACTGAACGAGATAATCGGATTAGAGTCTTTTGAGTTAGGGTTTGCCGTGCCGTTGGGCATTTCGTTCTTTACTTTCAAAAGCATTTCGTATCTTATTGATACATATAAAAATCCTTCGGTTGGCACAAAATCGTATTTCGATTTATTATTGTATATCTCGTTTTTTCCGCAGATTATGGCAGGTCCGATTGCGCGGTTTACCGATTTTGGACCGCAGTTACAATCACGCGAACTGTCGGTTGAAAACGTTGCAACGGGTGTTCGCAGATTTATTGTAGGTCTTTCTAAAAAGTTGATTTTTTCGGGTACTTTAGGTAGTGTTGTTGACACCGTTTTTGCACTCGAAGAAGGGCTTGACATTCGCTTGGCTTGGTTGGGCGCTATCGGTTACAGTTTGCAGATTTACTTCGACTTTTCGGGTTACAGTGATATGGCAATCGGTCTTGGCAAGATTTTTGGTTTCAAGACGTTGGAAAACTTCAATTATCCGTATATTGCTTCATCGGTTGGCGGATTTTGGAGACGTTGGCACATTAGTCTATCCTCTTGGTTTAAGGATTATTTGTATATTCCGTTGGGTGGCAATCGTGGTGGTAAACTCAAAGCGGTGCTTAACAAGGCAATTGTATTCACCCTTTGCGGAATTTGGCACGGTGCAAACTGGACATTTTTGCTTTGGGGATTTTGGCACGGATTGTTGTCAGCAGTAGAAAGTCTGCAGATTGTACCGACCAAAAAGATGGACGCTTCAAAAGGCGGACGCGTTATCGGTCGCATTTACACTTTGTTGGCGGTATGCATCGGTTTTGTAATGTTCCGCGCTGCCACTGTTGGCGAGGGTTTTAGTGTTATCAGTGCAATGTTCACAGGATTTTCACTGACCGATGCTTCAACTGTACTGCTTCATACGTTGCTTAACGGCGAAACGGTCGCGGTGTTGGTGTTAGGTATAATTTTCAGTATGCCTGTTAAAAATCTATTCGAAAAATCTCATAAGTTCAAGCCTGTTTTTGAGGTTTTGAGTTATATCGCAGTGTTGTTACTCTTTGTGCTTTCGGTCGGCAAACTTGCCTCGGGCGGTTTTGCACCGTTTATCTATGCACAGTTTTGAGGTGGGCTATGAAAAGAAAGATTTTATTAAGCGTATTTTTAGTTCTGTTTTTCGTAGTCAGCCTTATCTTTAGTCTTGGAATGGTGGCATTCGGCGAGTCTAAAGCGGGCGGTAACGAGGTTTTGAGTAATGCGCCACAGTTAAAGGCAGAAGACGGCTCGTTGAACTTGAATTTTCTTGCCGATTTATCAAGTTGGATAAACGAGCGCTTTTTCTTAAGGCAAGAAATGATTACTCTCGATAACGTTGTTACGGCAGAAGGGTTTGGCACTTCGGGTGAGAAAAAGGTAATTGTCGGTAAAGACGGTTGGCTTTTCTTTGAGGATACGTTGGAGGATTACACCGGCATGTCGCCTTTAACTGAGCGTGAACTGTTCGGCGTTATAAAAAACATTCAACTTATGGACGAATACTGTAAACTGAACGGTAGGGATTTTGCTTTTGTTATCGCGCCCAATAAAAACTCGGTTTACGGGGAATTTATGCCTGATTACGGGGTAAAATCCGATTATAAAGACTCCGAAAAGGTTATGGCTGTGTTAAAGCAGTCAGGCGTTAAAACACCCGACCTTTTCAGCGCAATAAACAGTAAAAACGAGCAGTTATACTTTAAAAACGATTCACACTGGAATTCTAAAGGCGCGGCTTTGGGTGCCGACGTTATAAACAACGCTTTCGGTAAAAATACCAACTTTTTCGGCGGTAAATTTTCGTCACAAAGGGTTAACGAGGGTGACCTTTACGGTATGCTTTATCCCGCGCTTCGCGACACCGAAATTGATTGGTGTTTGGAAGGTAAGCGTGATTTTGTGTTCACAGGCACAGGTAAAACCCCGACAAGCATTACGATTACTACACAAAGTGATAATGACGGCAAACTGTTAGCCTATCGTGACTCGTTTGGAAACCTTTTGTTCCCATATCTTGCCGAAAGTTATGGTGAGTGTTATTTCTCACGAAAAACCGCCTATGATTTGACAATAGAGTCGGATTATGTTATGGTAGAGTTAGTCGAGCGTAATCTCGATTATTTATTAAAATACACACCGATTATGCCGTCGCCCGAGCGTGATGTAATCGTGCCGACTAATTCGAATGGTTCTGTTTTGTTAAAGGAAAACGGCGGTTCAGCGCCAGAGGGTTATAAGCGCATAGAGGGCGCTTTGCCGGTTGAGTGCGACAATGACACGTCGGTTTATGTCAGCGCAAACGGCGGAGTTTACGAGGCGTTTTTGACAAGTGACAACGGCTTTGTGGCGTATATACCCGAAACTGCAGAGGCCCTGTCGGTTGTATTTGGCGCAAACGGTCAGTTGGCAAGATATGATTTCTAATTTCAAGAGGTAATGAAAATGAAAAAACTTTTAGTATTGTTGCTTGTAGCGGTTGCCTTGCTGTCGGTTTCGGCGTGTAAGGACAATGATACATCAAGCGGTCAGCAGGGTGGCACACAGTCAACCGTCAGCACCGAAAAAAGCAAGAAGGAATTGGCAGAAAGTTGCATTGACAAGTCGGTTTCTGACCTTAAAGCGCTTATCGGAGAGCCTGAAAGTTCAGAATATGTTCCAAGTTGCTTAAGCCCCGGCAAAGGCGAGGACGGTAACCTGTTTTATGACGGATTTACAGTTTACACGTATCGTTATGAGGGCAAAGAAATTGTTCAGTTCGTTGAGTGATTTCTAATATTATCAAAATTTGCGGTAATCGGCGTTTTTGGCCGATTACCGCTTTTTGCTTTTTGGTGAAAATCACTTTAAAAAATTTCAAAAATTATTCAAAAAACTATATGAATTTTTGTTCGGTTGTGGTATAATTACACTGTGTAATTATATAACGTGGGAAATTATGTTTTCCAAACAACAAATTTTACGGAAAGGGGTCGGTTTAGAATGAAAAAAATGTTCCTTTTGGCGTTGTTTACAGTGTTGTGTTTAAGTCTGTCTGCTTGCTCAATGCCGGGCGTCAGTGTGACCGATAGCCTTTCACCGCCGAAACCGTCGGGCGAACTTTATGACATTCAAAAAGCGCTTGAATTGTCGGCAGGTTACGATGTTGATTTGGTATATCCTTCGGCGGGAGATTATCGTTCGGCAATTATAACAAAAGATATTGATTTTGACGGCAAACTTGAAGCTTTTGCTTTATATAGCGCCGAAACTGACGACAAGACAACAGTTATGCATATAAACTATATTCGTTGGTTGAACGGAAAATGGTCGTCGGTGACCGATTTAGAGGTTAACGTACCCAGGGTTGAGTCGGTCGACTTCGTCCGTCTTGACAATGACCAAACCCTGAAAGTTTTGGTTAATTGGGAACGCTATTCAGCGACCGATAAACAACTTTCGGTTTACAGTATAACTTCGGGTGAATTACAGGAAGTCACAAAAGTTGAATGTTCGGTTTACACGACCTGCGATTTTGACGGTAACGGGATTTCTGAAATGGTTGCCATTTATTTGGATGACGAAAAAAAGACCTCTACCGCGACACTTTTGGCATTGGGTGAAAACGGCCTCTTGGAACGTAGTTCCTGTAATTTAGACCCCACGGTTTCTTCTTATTTCCAGCCTGTTCTTTCTAAACTTACAAACGGAAAAACCGCGTTGTTTATTGACGCCGAAAAGCCTAATGGAATGATAACCGAAATTTTAAGCTTAGATAAAAAAGGCAAACTTTACAGTGCTTTGCCACACACTGCAAGTTTTGAAAACGTTAACTCATTCAGAGCGTCTGCCGTTCGTATCGCTGATTTTGACGGTGACGGATGTATGGATATTCCGTTGGCCAGTCCGCTTCCGATGGTGTCGTCAGAAAACGGCGAGCAAACCGCTTATATGACTATATGGAACAGTTTTGACGGAAACGAATACACGGCGCTTGGACAAATGATAATCAATTACACTGACGGGTATTATATTAATATTCCTGACGCTTGGGTTGAGAACATAGCCGTTGAGCGTAGGCTTGACAATCATCAACGCATTTTTTACCGTTGGGACCCGTTGACCTTTGAAACGGGTGAGGAAATTTTGAGGATTATGGCTGTTCCCTTGAAAAGTTTTGACCAAAACCCCGATGGTTACAATGATTACACCGAATATGCCAGAAGTTCTGAATATGTATTTGCGGTAAAGTTTTCGAGCAGTGCATTGACTCCCGATAAGGATTATTTCAAGCAAAATCTTAAACCTATTAACCCCGTAGAATAAAACTAAAGGAGAAAACGATGAAAAGAATACTCATTGTTGAAGACGAGCAGAATATTCGCGAGTTTGAGGTTATTAACCTTAAGCGCGTAGGTTACGAAACGGTCGAGGCAGGCTCGGGCGAAGAGGCTTTGCAGATTTATGATAACGACCGTAAAGGTTTTGATATTGCTTTATTGGATATTTCTATGCCGGGAATGGACGGCTTCACTCTTTGTAAGGAGTTGCGCCGCCGTTCACCAAAACTTGGTATTATAATGCTGACCGCTCGCGCTCAAGAGATGGATAAGGTCAGCGGTTTGATGCTCGGTGCTGACGATTACATTACAAAACCGTTTAGTCCGACGGAACTTAATGCCCGTGTCGATTCGCTTTACCGCAGAATTGAACTTATGGGTAATACACAAACCGCGCTTTCGGAGGAAATTCGCCACGGCGAGTTTGTCCTTAATATGCGACGTCGCACCTTGTCGAAAAACGATAAGAATATCGAACTCACACAGGTTGAATTTCAGATTATTGAGTATTTGTTCACTAATCCCGACACCCCGCTTGACAGAAATGATATTTTGACTCGCGTTTGGGGTGAAAGTTACTTCGGCGAGGAAAAGATTGTTGACGTTAACATCCGTCGATTGAGAATGAAAATTGAGGACGAGCCCTCAACCCCGCGTCATTTGGTTACCGTTTGGGGTATGGGCTATAAGTGGTGTACTAACCAAGACTAACAACAAAAATTACATTTGAAAGGCGGTGTAGTATGGAAACCAGTATAAAACTTCATAGTATAACAAGACGTTGGATAATGAACGTTATGATAATTGACTTCTTGGTTGTTTTAATCTGCGAAGTCTTTATGGGTGTCTTTCTGTTCAACTACTACCGCAATATTGTGGCAGATGCCGCTACCGAATATGTCAGAGATATAAACGTGCTGTCCCTTTCGGATGAAGAAGGTTTTCCGTCTGCCGCAAGAGGATATGCTCAAAAGTTTTCGTACCGCGACAAAATAGAGGTACAGATTTTCGATAAAAACGATAATATGCTTGTTACTACCAACGGTTTTGCTTCGACTGGTATAGCTAAGGTCGCAACCGATTATTCCGAAGCAAAGAGTTCGGGTAGTGAGGCTTGGTGGTACGGTAAAAATAGCAATGGTGAACGCATTTTGGCAATTTCAAACACCTTGCCCGATTTAGGCAACGGCGTTAATGGAATGTATCGTGTTTTGGTTTCAATGGAAGAAGTTATTGACAACTATGTTGCCGTGTTTATTGTAGTAATAATCGTCGGATTGTTAGTTTTGGGATTTTCGGCGATTTCGGGCACGTTTTTTGTCCGTTCAATCGTTCGTCCCGTGCGCGACGTTACGGTGACCGCCCGCAAAATCGCGTCGGGTGACCTTAAAACAAGGCTTGAAGTTAACCAAAACGACGAAATCGGTGAACTTTGCGACACCATAAATTATATGGCGTCAGAGCTTGAAAGCCATGGTAAATCTAAAAATGATTTTATTTCTTCGGTTTCGCACGAATTGAGAACACCGCTCACCGCAATTAAAGGTTGGGGTGAAACGGTAAGGCTTTCAATCGGCGAGGATGATGAGATTGTCCGTCACGGTGTTGACGTTATGCTGGGTGAGGCTGACCGTCTTTACGGATTGGTTGAGGAATTGCTTGATTTTTCAAGGATTGAGTCGGGCAAACTTACTATTACGCCGTCACTTAACGACCCTGTTGCGATTGTCGGCTCGGTTGTTGATATGTATGAGGAAATTGCTAATAGACAAAAGATTTCTTTGGTGTTTACAAAACCCGAAACCAACGAGATGATTATGGCTGACCGCGACCGTATCAAGCAGGTTTTCATTAACGTAATTGATAACGCTTTAAAGTATACTGAAGCCGGCGGTCATGTTGTGGTTTCGGCGTTTAATGAAGAGGGTTGTATCCGTGTTACTATTTCGGATACGGGTTGCGGTATCGCCGCCAAAGACCTTGACCACGTTAAAGAAAAGTTCTTTAAGGCTAACACAAACGTGCGCGGTTCGGGTATTGGTCTTGCCGTTGCCGATGAAATTATAAAAAGTCATAACGGGTTGATGTTCCTCGAAAGTACCGAGGGCGAGGGCACTACCGTAACGGTAGTATTGCCAACCTTGACGGTAACAGAGGACGAGATAACCGAGGTTATTTTTCCGCCCGAGCAGGAAGGATTAGAATGAGTAAAAAAACATCAATAGGCGGTCAGGCACTTATTGAGGGCATTATGATGAAAGGCCCTTATAAGACAACGATGGCCGTAAGAAAAAAAGACGGAACTATTGATATTAGTGATGTTGAAGAGAAACATTTAAAAGATAAATATAAATTTTTCGGTTTGCCGTTGATAAGGGGTATGGTTAACCTTATCGAGTCAATGATTATCGGATATAAAACCATGATGCAGTCGGCTGAAATTTCAGGGTTTGCCGACGTTGAGGACGAGCCGAAAGACGCC
>JAZRSW010000100.1:0-22821 GCA_045651745.1 Acutalibacteraceae bacterium | reverse complement strand
TTTCTCAATAGTTATCGTTGTTTAATTTTCAAGGTCCGCTTTCGCGCTTAACCAAAGGTTTTTCAGAGCTTTTTTGCCCTTACTTCTTTGAGGCGCTCGATTATATTACCACACCAACTTCCGTTTGTCAACTGTTTTTTTGAGGAATTTTCAAAAAAATTGACGTAATTTTATATTTAATAAATAAACGTTAAAGTATATGTTGAATTTAATGGGTAAAACTGTAATTAAAGACTAATTTTTAAAGTCAGGACGGTTATTTTAATGAAAATAAAACACTTAATTTCATCGGTTTTAATCATAGTTTTACTTTTTACAACTTTATATGCGACTGCATTTAGTTATTCAAGCATGGGTTCACGCGGAAATGAAGTACGTCAAATACAACAACGGCTTAAAGACTGGGGATATTATAAAGGTAATGTTGACGGCATTTACGGTACTAAAACACGTTCTGCAGTCATTAAATTCCAAAAGAACCACAACATTACAGCTGACGGCATATGCGGACCAAAAACATTAGAATTAATTGGCTTACCCACCGGCGCCAACTCATCCAACTCAAATTCTTACAACGGATACTCCTCTGCTGACTATCGATTATTAGCAAGGCTAATTTCCGCTGAGGCACGCGGTGAGCCGTATTTAGGTCAGGTAGCCGTCGGTGCAGTTGTGTTAAACCGAATTGAGCACCCATCATTTCCTAACTCAATTTCGGGTGTAATCTATCAAAAGAATGCTTTTTCATGTATCGATGACGGGCAATTCGACAAACCTGTTGAAGACAGCGCTTATGAAGCAGCAAGAGATGCATTAAACGGACTTGACCCAAGCGGTGGCGCGATATATTATTTTAACCCCAAAACTGCAACAAGCAAATGGATTTGGAGTAGACCTTTAATTAAAACAATCGGCAGTCACAGGTTTTGTTCCTAAAACAATTTAAGGAGATTTAATTTCTCCTTAAATACATAAATAAATTAAATTATGGTATTATTACTATTGAAATATTAAACTTTTAGGTGTATTATATTTAAAATTAAATAGTAAATTTTTGTAATTACATTATATAGAGGTTTAATTATGTACGGTTTGGATGTTTTAGTACAAAAGGTTCTCTTAATGGGAGCTTTAGTAATGATTGGGTTTATGATGAGAAAATGCAACAAGCTTGACGGTTCGGTTGCGAAAAGCTTTGGTGACGGAGTTATATACATTGCTCAACCTGCAATGATTATTTACAGTTTTCTTGAGGTTGAATTTAATGCGCGAACTCTTATAACTGCTTCGGTTGTTTTAGTTTTTTCTTTAATATTCCACCTTGTTTATTATTTAGTCGCGTTCAGTTTATATAAGAATGCTCCCGACAAGCAAAAAACTATACTTCGCTTTGCCACAATGTTCACAAATGCAGGATTTATGGGAATACCGCTGATTTCAGAACTTATCAGCCCTGAGGCCGCTATTTATGCTACATTTTATGTTATCGGCTTTAATGTTTACAGTTGGACTTTAGGTTGTTATCTATACACAAAAGATAAATCGTACATATCAATAAAAAAACTATTAATTAATCCGTCAATTGTTCCCACGTATTTCGGTTTAGCTTTTTATTTAATCGGCGGTCTTTGCACAATGCCCGATTTTATGAGACCAATTATCGATAACTTCCTTGTTCCCGTAATGCAAAACGATGTCCTTTATTTGGCAAAATGTTCTATAATGCCTCTTTCTATGGTTATGATTGGTATCAGACTTGCGGAATCCAACTTTAAGACAATGTTCAAAGATAAATACCTGCCGTTATATATAATCGTAAGGCTTATCTTAATTCCGCTTGGCATTATGGCAATAATGAAATTGATTTTAATACTCGGAATAATTCCTTCAAGCGTTATTATTCCTGCAGCAACAGTTATTGTAATCAGTTCTTCTACTCCTGCCGCTGCCATGGCAAACATTTTTGCTGAACGATATGACGGTGATGCTATTTATGCTAGCAAAATAGTTTCGGTAAGTACATTGATTTCAATGTTCACAATGCCTTTAATTGCGGCGTTTTTAAGTTTAGTTATTAAATAAGGAGATTTATATGAAATATTTAGTTTTACTGTGCGACGGTATGGCAGACTACAAATTTGAGGGTTTAGGCGGTAAAACACCTATGATGTTGGCAAACAAACCCAACATCGACCGTTTAGCCAAAACCTCTACCGTTGGTCTTGCTAAAACTGTTGCTGACAATTTAAAACCAGGTAGTGACGTTGCTAACCTTTCGGTAATGGGTTATGACCCTGAAGAATGCTACACAGGACGTTCACCGCTTGAGGCAGCAAGCATCGGTATTGCCTTGACCGACACTGATGTAACTCTTCGTTGCAATCTTGTCACACTTTCTGATGAAGAAAACTATGAAAACAAGACTATGCTCGACTATTCTGCAGGTGATATTTCATCAACCGAAGCCGCCGAGATTATAAAGTCAATCCAAGAGGCTTTCGGTAACGAAATTTATTCATTCTATGCAGGCGTCAGCTATCGTCACTGTTTGGTTGTGAAAAACGGCACAGTTGATTTAGGTAATATGACTCCCCCGCACGATATTTCGGGTCGAGTAGTAGGTGAATATTTAAGTAACCACAAAAACGCCGCGCCCTTAATTGATTTAATGAAGAAAAGCGTTGAGGTACTGAAAGACCACCCCGTAAACCTCAAAAGAATTGCCGAGGGTAAACGTCCTGCTAACTCGATTTGGCTTTGGGGTGAAGGCACAAAACCGCAAATGTGTAGTTTTTGTGACAAGTTCGGCGTTAACGCCGGCATTGTTTCGGCAGTTGACCTTATTAAAGGTATCGGCAAGTTAGCAAAATGCGATGTTGCCGAAGTAAAAGGCGCAACCGGCTACATTGATACCGATTTTGAGGGAAAAGCCAACGCCGCAAAAGAGTTATTTAAGAAAAACGACTTGGTTTACGTTCACGTTGAAGCTCCTGACGAATGCGGTCACAGAGGCGAAGCTGAAAACAAGGTTAAAGCAATTGAGTTAATCGACCAACGTATTTTAGGAACGCTTATTGACGAGTTAGAAAAATACGGCGAATACCGAATTTTGATTATGCCTGACCACCCAACACCGCTTGTCACTATGACCCACGCACGTGACCCAGTACCTTTCTTGATATATGACAATAAAAAGCCGCAATCGGGTGTTGATACCTTTACCGAAGAGACAGCAACGGCCACAGGTATTTACTACGACCACGGCCCTGATATTATGAAAGTATTATTAGAAAAATAATTATTAAAAACTCCGCAGTAAAAACTGCGGAGTTTTTTTGATATAAAATACTATTTTTACCGTTTTTTAGAATTTGTTTTAATCATAAACTTTTCGGAATTTACCATAAATCTATCGTGTGTTCCTTTGCCGATAACTCCGACTTCATCGAAGGCTACAACCTCAAAACTGATTTTACGTCCATCAACTGCAGTAACTGTACTTTCGACTGTAACTTCCATACCGACAGGTGTTGCACTAACGTGTTCAATATTAACCATTGTACCAACGGTTGTCATGCCCTCGTCGAGATTACTCTCAATTGCAACACAAGATGCCTTTTCCATCAATGCAATCATCATAGGTGTTGCAAAAACATCTAAAAGTCCCGAACCAACGATTTTAGCAGTGTTAGTTTCATTAACAATATCTTTAACCGTGCCTTTAAGTCCTACTTTAATCTCCATTTATATAACCTCTTTCTATTTTGTACGCGATTTTTTTATTATACTTGCAATAATAAGAGCTATTATATTAAAGCAAACAACTGTTGCACCAACCGGCAACATAACAGTTCCCGACATATAACTGTCAGGCTTACTTATTACAAATGTAACAGCAAATAAAAATCCCAAAACGAAGCACAGAACTGATATAACAGCCGATGAAATGACCGTTGCTTTAAAAGTCTTAAAAAGTCGCATTGAAGTAACAGCAGGAATTACAATTACTGCAGAAATCATTATTGAGCCGATAAGTTTCATACCAACAACAATCGTTATCGCGGTCAACCCTGCCAAAAGCATATTATTAAATTTAATATTAACACCCGTTGCTTTTGAAAAACTATTATCAAATGTTACGGCAAAAATCCGATTATAAAATACTAAATATAAAACAACAACCACCGCACAAAGAATTATACCTAAAACTGTGTCCTCTGCGCTGATAGTTAATACCGATGCGCCGAAAAGACCGGTGCAAACTTCAGAAGAACCTGCTTCGGCGAGACCGAAAATGATATAACCTACGGCTACCGTTCCAACTGACACCAATGCCGTTGCGGCGTCACCTTTCAGTTTACCGCTGTCAGTTAGCCACATTAAGAAAAACGCGGCAATCATTACAACAGGTATAGTAATATAAATATTATTCTCTGTCGAAACACCAAGCAATGCGGCAATTGCCAGTGCTAAAAAGCCAACGTGTGACAGTCCGTCACCAATCATTGAATAGCGCTTTAAAACAAGATTAACTCCCAATACCGACGAACAAAGGCTTGTAAGAACGCCAACAACAATAGCGTAAATTAAAACGGTTGCATCAAAGTACTGTCCTGAAAAAACGCTGAAATCAAAATAAATACTCATTTTGCACCGCCTTTCAAGTAAGTTTCGCCGAAATCGGATAACAAATACTCATTAGTTGTGCCATAGAATTGTTTATCCTTGTCCAAATGTAAAATCTTATTTGCAGAGCCGATAGCATTATGGACATCGTGCGAAATCATAATAACCGTCATACCGTCATTATTTAATTTCTTTATGATAGAGTACATTTCCTTGGCGGCGGTTGGGTCTAAACCATTAACGGGCTCGTCCAAAAGCAAAAGGTCTTCAGTAGCACACAATGCACGTGCCAAAAGTACCCTCTGCTGTTGACCACCTGAAAGTGATGAAAACGGCTCATTTTTAAGATTCTCAATTTTGAGCAGTTTCATATTATTAATTGCTTTTTCCTTCATATCGGAACTGTACCACGGAAATCTGCACTTCCCTGCAAAACCCGACATTATAACTTCGTTAACAGAAGCGGGAAAGTCCCTTTGCGATGACTGTTGTTGAGGCAGATAACCAATTGACGTTCTGTGTTTACTGCAACAAAAGTCAATACTTCCGCTTTGAGGCTTAACCAACCCCAAAATACCTTTAATAAGGGTACTTTTACCACTGCCGTTTTCACCAACAACACAAAGATAGTCGCCATTATCAACGCTTAACGACAATTTATCAATAACAACTCTGCCGTCATAAGCAAGAGTTAAATTTTTTAACGTTAATCTAGCCATTTAAGGCCTCCTTGATTCTTTCAATATTCTGCTGTGTCAAACTCAAATAATTTAAGCCACTTTCTATTTCCTCTCGAGACAGAGTATGACACGAATGTAAAAGCACTGCTTTACCGTTTAATTTTCGGGCGATACTTTCGGCATAAACAGAATTAGAGTTTTCCATATAAAATACTGTTTTTATACCTGATTTTATTGCCGTTTGTGTTAAAGATGCAATTTGCTTTACCGACGGGTCACTGACAACCGAACAACCTAGGAAAGCTGCATCAAAATCCAAACCGTAATCTGCACAAAGATATCTGAACGGAAAACGGTCACCAAATATGATTTTCTTGACGGTTGATGAACTAACAACGTTTTCTAAATCTTTATCAAGTATCATTAGCTGAGATATATAATTATCTGAATTTGCTTTATAAATCTGACTGTTTTCCTCGTCAAGTTCACAAAGAATTTCGGTCAGCGATTTTACAATATCAATTGCTCTTTTAGGTGACGTCCAAACATGTTCGTCAAAAGCATTTTCGGTATGATGCGTTTCTTCGTGTTCGTGTTCGTGTGTATGCTCCATACTTTCGCTCAAAATTTCCTTTAAAGTAGGCGTCAATTCTGACATCGCGCACCATTTTGCTTTTGATTTTACGGTTGAACGAAGTTCACTAATCCAATCCTCATCCGATTCACCGCCAACATACACAACTAAATCGGCAGTAGCAACGGTTTTAAGTTCCGCAACAGTAAGGTTCTCCAACTTAAAATCGTGGCTTTCAGTACCTAACGGAACCAACATTTTAACATTAGCCTTGTCACCGACAATATTCTTTATAAAATCATACTGCGGAAAAACGGTACAAACTATTTCTAACCTTGTGTCATTTTCTGAGTTTTGGTCACAACCCGTAAAACTGAAAATCGAAAGGCACAAGATTAATAAAAGGCATATATACTTTTTCATAGTATCTCCTCATTATTTGAAGCGCAACTAACACATTCTCCGTAAAGTACTGCCCTTCCACTGCCTATAACGAAATCGTGTTCTGCTTTTATATGTGCACTTACATCATCCAAATGAACACACTCCATATGAATAAGCCTACCGCATTTAACACATTTCAAGTGATAATGACGGTCACACGAATCATTAGCATCTGCGAATTGATAAACAAACTGCCTGCTTTCGCCTGTTTCAAATCTTCTGATTACACCATTTTTCAACAAATCGGATACGTGACGGTATACTGTACTTTTTCCGGCACCGTTATCAGCAACAGCTTCGGCAATTTCAGCAATTGTATAATGACGCTCACGGTTTAAATAAAAAAAGTCAATTACTCTTTTCTTTTGTTCTGTATTATATTTTTTAGGCATAAAATCACCTCAAATTCGAGAATAATTCTCATATTAGAAAAGTATAACACTAAAACAGAAAAAGTCAACACAAAATGAGAATAATTCTCAAATTATTATAAAAAAAGAAAATCGCAGGAAGAACTTTCGTTCCTCCTGCGATTTAAGGGCTCGCTTTTGTGCTTACAGAGTTTTTTGCCAACGACTCTTGTCTTCAAAGTACCAACCGTCCGACTCAACATCAAACGCGTTGCACATCTCCAACATAGTGCATGTAGCAAGATAGGTATCCCAACCCATAGGTGCGGAATATCGCTCGATATCAGAAATCTTCTGACGGCTCTTTCCAATCATAGCACCTAACTCGTCCTGAGAAAGACGTACTTTCTTACGAATAACGGGCAGACGTTCTACGAGGTGACCTATCAACTGCTGTCTTTCAGCACTGATTACAAATTCGGGCATATCATCACCGCTCACTTTTTAAATTTATAAATTGATTATATAACATTTCGTCAGTAAAAGCAAATGTTTTTCAGTGGTGAATATAATTTTTGTAGAAATATACAATAGGTTTGTTACTTTTTTAACCATTAAGCACAACAAATCGCAGAACATTGTCGCATAAGGATATACTAAAATTTTCAATAATATTTTTAAATAAAAAATTAATGTCTAAATTTACCGAAAAACCTAGTAAAAAAGCGGTTTTTGAGTTGTCACGTCAAATATTGAAAGGTCGGTTTAAGTATATAAAAAACACTTAAACCGACCCTAAAAATTATATTGAAATTTAAGATAAATTTATATGAATTTTAAGCAACGGGAACGTCAGATTTTAAATCCTTATTTCCATCATTTGGCAGATTATTGTTCACGACTCGTGGACTTTTCTTTCCCTCAGCACAATCCTTTGTAATAACGATTTCAGAAATTGTTTTATCAGAGGGCGACTCAAACATAATATCACGAAGTATGTTTTCGATAATAGAACGCAAACCTCTTGCACCTGTCTTACGCTCAACAGTTGTCTTGGCGATATAGCGCAATGCATCCTCTTCAAACTCTAATTTAATATTATCCATTTTAAAGAGTTGCATATACTGTTTGATAACAGAGTTTTTAGGTTCTACCATAATGCGATATAAAGTTTCCTCATCCATTGCATCAAGCGAGGCAATAACCGGCAAACGACCGACCAATTCAGGAATAAGTCCGAATTTAACCAAATCGTGATGGATAACCTTACGTGAGGTTATTTCCTCTTCCATCTGTTGTTTAGATTTAACTTCGGCACCGAAACCTAAACCGCTATCTCCCATTCTTTTAGCCACGATTTTTTCAATACCGTCAAAGGCACCTGCACAGATAAACAGAATGTTAGTGGTATTAATCTGAATAAATTCCTGTTGAGGATGTTTTCTGCCACCCTGCGGAGGAACATTGGAAACAGTACCTTCTAAAATCTTTAAAAGTGCCTGCTGAACACCCTCACCGCTGACATCACGGGTGATTGAAGCGTTTTCGGACTTACGTGCAATCTTATCAATTTCATCGACATAGATAATTCCGCGTTCTGCCTTTTCAATATCGAAGTCTGCAGCCTGAATAAGACGAAGAAGAATATTTTCAACGTCTTCACCGACATAACCGGCTTCGGTCAAGGTTGTTGCATCGGCAATGGCTATCGGAACATCAAGGCATCTTGCCAAAGTTTGTGCAAGCAAGGTTTTACCTACACCGGTAGGTCCAAGCATAAGCACATTACTTTTAGTTAACTCAACATCGCTTTTATCAGAAAAGAAAATACGTTTATAATGATTATAAACGGCAACGCTTAAAGTCTTTTTTGCATCATCCTGACCGATAACATACTCGTCCAAATGAGCCTTTAATTCGGCAGGTGTTGGCAATTTAAAATCTTTAGGCGGTTGAACTTTTTTGTTGTTCTTTTTCTTTGCAGGCTCAAATGCATCATCTAAAATGAGCGAATGACAAACCTGAATACACTCATCACAAATAAACACACCGTTACCGGCAATTAAATGGTCAACCTCTTGTTCAGTGCGTCCGCAAAAAGAACAAACGGGATAATTTTTATTGTTATTATTAGGCATTATATACTCCTAAATTATCTTTTTTCAATAACCTTATCAATAAGACCGTATTCCATAGCCTCATATGCTGACATAAAGTTATCACGCTCGGTATCAATCTTAATAGTATCAAGCGGTTTACCGGTATTTTCAGCAAGGATTTTATTAAGCTTTTCACGAGTCTGCTCAATATGTTTTGCGTGAATAATAATATCGGTTGCCTGACCTTCTGCAGCGCCTAAAGGCTGATGAATCATAATCTCACTGTTAGGTAAAGCCAAACGCTTACCTTTTGCACCTGCAGAAAGCAAAAATGCGCCCATAGATGCAGCCATACCCATACAAATTGTACTTACATCACATTTAATATAATTCATTGTATCGTAAATAGCCAAACCTGCCGAAACAGAACCACCGGGACTGTTAATGTAAAAAGAAATATCTTTATCGGGGTCTTTACCCTCTAAATAAAGCATCTGAGCAATAACAAGGCTTGCAGTTGTATCGTTAACCTGGTCACAAAGCATAATGATACGGTCGTTAAGAAGCCTTGAATAAATATCATAAGAACGCTCGCCTGCACCTGTCTGCTCAACTACCATTGGTACTAAACTCATTAAAAATCTCTCCTTTTAGAACATTATAGTAAACACAAAGCGACAGAAACCTGTGATTTCTGCCGCTTTAGGGTCTTAAAACTTGCGGTCATACCACAAAAATAAGTATGCAACCGTTTTTTGAATTATAAACAAATGACTGGAAAATTATTCTTCAGTCTTCTTTGCAGTTGTCTTCTTGGTTGTGGTAGAAGTGGTTTTCTTTGCAGTAGAAGTGGTCTTCTTAGCAGGAGCCTTCTCACCGTCTGCAGTTTTCTTAGCAGTTGTAGTAGTCTTCTTTGCGGTAGAAGTAGTCTTCTTTGCAGGAGCTTTCTCACCGTCTGCGGTTTTCTTTGCAGTTGAAGTAGACTTTTTAGCGGTAGAAGTAGTCTTCTTTGCAGCAGGCTTCTTCTCTGCCTTTTCGGTCTTCTTATCAACTTCAGTAACCTTTGCAGAAACTTTGACAACATCCATAGCCTTCTGAACTGCTAAATCCTTCTTCAAATCTTCTGCGGGAACGGAAGCCTTAATCTTATCAACTTCCATACCGTAGTCTTTAGCCATCTTTTCAAATTCTGCATTAAGCTCGTCATCAGAAATCTCAATTTTCTCAAGCTCTGCGATTTTCTCTAATGCAAGTCGGATTTTAACCTGCATTTCAGCCTGCGGCTTAAAGGTATCCTTGAAGTTATCAATGGTACCACCCATATATTTGAGGTAAGTATTGAGGTCCATACCCTGTGCCTGAAGTCTGTAAGCAAACTCTTCAACACTCTGCTTTGCACGGTTTTCAATCAAAGCAGCAGGAATGTCTGCCTTAACCAACTCAACAAGCTGCTCAACAAGTTGATTTTCAACATCAGACTCGGACTGTGCAGTTTTTCTCTCGATTGCTTTAGCCTTTAAGTCAGCCTTGTACTCGTCTAAAGTATCAAACTCACTTACGTCTTTTGCAAACTCATCATCAATTGCGGGTAATTCCTTAACCTTAAGCTCATGCAATTTGCACTTGAAAGTTGCAGCTTTGCCTTTAAGTTCCTCTGCCTGATAATCCTCAGGGAAAGTAACGTTAACATCAAATTCGTCACCGGCAGTGTGACCGACAATCTGGTCCTCAAATCCGGGGATGAATGAACCTGAACCGAGCTCTAATGAATAAGACTCACCTTTACCACCGTCGAATGCAACGCCGTCAACAAAGCCTTCAAAGTCAATAACAGCAGTATCGTGAAGTTCTGCAGCACGCTCAACGGTAACCATTCTTGAGTTACGCTCAGCTACTGCCTTAACTTCAGCGTCAATTTCATCGTCAGTAACAACGACCTTTACCTTCTCAGCATTCAAGCCCTTGTATCCGTCGATTTCAACTTCGGGCATAACGGTAATAACAATCTTGAACTCTACACCCTCGGTCTTGCTGATTTTAACAAGGTCAAAATCAATCTTGTCATCAACAAACTGCAACTTTGACTCGGTAATAGCCTCGTCAACTGCTACGGGGTAAAGAATGTTAAGAGCGTCCTCAAAGAAGACCGACTCACCGTAATATTTCTCGATAATACCCATAGGGGCCTTGCCCTTTCTAAAACCGGGCACATTGATTTTTTTACCGTTTTCGGCATAAGCCTGCTTGATAGCCTCATTGAACTTTTCAGCGTCAACACTGATTACCAATTCATAACGGTTTGTTTCTTTTTTACTGAATTCCTTAAGCATAATAAATCCTCCCAAAAATTCTCAAATTACTATAACACATAATTTCAGAATTTTCTATAGTTTTTTTACAAAATTTGTAATATTTTGAAAAATTTATTAAAATTATCCATTATTGCATTAAAATTGCTTGTTAATTTCTTAACTTTCACTATAATTAAGCAAAATTTTCACAAAATAATTCTATATGGAGTAAAATCAATACAGTCACACGACACTAATTTGAAACTGATACCATCGAACTCAGTCACAGATTTATGAAGTCCCGAACCGTGAATATGACCGTGATAAACTGTCTTAATCTGAAATTTTTTCAAAACATCTAAAATTTCATCACATTTAGCGTCCTCATAAACGGGCGGATAATGTAAAAAAACAATAGGTTTTAATCCTTTTTTTATACAATCGCTAATGGACATCTGGAGTCTGCCGGCTTCACGTAAAATGACCTTTTTTTCGGCTTCGGGTTTGTCAAAAAACCAACCACGGCTACCGCAAATGCCGACACCCTCTGCTTCAATTGAATTATTGAAAACACAACTAACTGTTTTTATATTGTTATCATCAAAAAAAGCGTTAAGTTTTTTCATTGTACTCCACCACAAATCGTGGTTGCCTTTTAAAATGATTTTTTTGCCTGGCAAAGAGTCCAAATATAAAAAATCTTCTAAACTTTCTTCTAATTTTAATGCCCAGGAAATATCACCAGGAATAACTACGGTATCGTTTTCCCCTACAACACGCTTCCAGTTGGCAGTAAGACGCTCCATATAGTTCTTCCAACCGTAGAACACATCCATCGGCTTATCCGCGGACAGTGACAAATGCAGGTCGGAAATAGTAAATAGTGACATCTGTCACCCTCCTTTTTTAAGTTTAAAACTAAAATTTTCGGTTAAAATAATTTTGTCCAAACTTAGGACTTAAATATATTGATTTCAAGGAGAAACAAAATGAACGAGAATTGCGGATGCAAAATTTCGGGTATCAAGTGCGAGGTTGAGGCTTGCCGTTATCACACAAAGGATAACTGCTGTGATGCAGGTTGCATCGAGGTTGTTCACCACAACGCACAGACTTCTTCTGAGACCGCTTGCGGTACTTTCCAACAGAAGTAATCCCGAAATAATTAGGCAAAACGGACTGTCGGTAATCGGCAGTCCTGTTTTGTTATTGTTAAAATTTATTTTATTTTAAGGAATTTGAGAACAACATCAATCATTTCTGTTTTCTCGCAAACGTTGTTAAATCTCGGTGTTGCACCCTTTAATGCCTTAATAGGTGCGGGTGCATCTGTATTGGTTGCTGACATCAATGCCTCTACCATTTTGAACTCGTCGTTTGAGCATTTTGTTTCGTCAACAGCCTTTAAAACAGAAGCCGAGAATTTATAAGGAGATGCTGTCGATGCAATAACGGTCGGAGTTTTATCATCAGTCGATGCAACGTAATTATCATATACGTTTACCGCAACGGCAGTATGTGTATCCAAAAGATAATTATACTTATTGAATTTATCCTTAATGGTTTTCAATGTTGCAGTGTCATTACAGCAACCACCTGAATATAGTCCCTGCAATTTCTCTAACATTTCACCGCCAATTGAAAACTCACCTGTTTCAGCCAAAGATTTCTGCATTTTAGCGGTATTTTCGGCATCGTTACCGCCCAAATGATAAAGCATTCGCTCTAAATTACTCGAAATGAGGATATCCATAGAGGGTGATGCAGTTGTAAAGAACTCGCGATTACGGTTGTATTTACCCGTTTTAATAAAATCGGTCAATACGTTATTGGCATTAGATGCACAAATTAACTTACTGATAGGCACACCCATACATTTTGCATAGTAAGCGGCAAGAATGTTACCGAAGTTACCGGTAGGAACAACAACGTTAAAACCGTTAGTTAAATCTTCACCGTTTTTGAGCAAATCACAGTATGAAGATACATAGTAAACAATCTGCGGTACCAAACGTCCCCAGTTAATAGAGTTAGCACTGGAGAATTCCATACCGTGTTCTTTAAGCAATGCCTTAACGCTCAAATCAGTAAAAATCTTTTTAACACCGCTTTGAGCGTCATCAAAGTTACCGTTAATTGAGCAAACAAAAACATTGTTACCCTTTTGTGTATCCATTTGAAGCTTCTGCATAGGACTTACACCGTTATTTGGATAGAAAACAATAATATCGGTGTTTTCTACGTCACTAAAGCCTTCCAAAGCGGCTTTACCTGTATCACCCGAAGTGGCTACCAATATAACAGTTCTACCCTTTCCAACCTTCTTTGCAGAAGTGGTAAGCAAGAACGGTAACAACTGTAAAGCCAAGTCCTTAAAAGCACATGTAGGACCATGCCACAGTTCTAAAATATACTCACCGTTATCGAGTTTTTTAAGCGGTGCGGGTTGATTATTATCAAAAGTGCCACTATATGCGCCTTTTACGCAATAATCCAACTCATCTTCGGTAAAATCGGTCAAATAAAGTTTTAAAACTTCCTTTGCGCGACCTATGTAATCAAGTGATGCAATACGCTCAAAATCAGCCTTTGTTAAAGACGGAATGGTTTCAGGAACAAACAATCCGCCCTCTTCTGAAATACCCTGCGAAATCGCAGTTGCGGCTGAAACCTTGATATTAGCATCTCTTGTACTTGTATACAACATAATTTGTACCTTCCTTTGTGTAAACAACTAGTCTTTATATATTACACTATATTTTTCAGTTTGTCAAAACCCTATCATAGAATTTTTTGGAATTTTCAAAAAATATTTTATCTACAGTCGCTTTCTTTATATTTTTATCTATTATATATCGATATAAATTTTCAAGATGTGAAACTTTTGATAGACTTTCGTGCATCGTAGCACCGTCAAAATCAGTTCCTAAACTCAAATTATCCTCTAATCCAAGTTCAAGACAGTGCAATACAGCATTAAGAAAACCTAAATATGGGTCTGCACCTATAAAATCAGGATAAACCGTCAAGCCTATTATTCCGTTCTTCTCTTTGAGCAAATTCAACTGCTCATCTGTCAAATTTCTTTTGTGTTCAACAGTAGCAAATACACCATTATGTGTAGCAACAACACTGTCGGCTTTCTCGATAACTTCAAAGAAACTTTTTTGATTTAAATGCGATAAATCAACCGTCATTTTAAAACGGTTGATTTCTTTTATAATTTCCTCGCCTAGAGGCGACAAATTCCCGTCATCAAGGCATCCACAGGCTAATAGATTATTATAATTCCAGGTAAGCGACACTGTTCTAATCCCATCAAGATACATTTTTTCAACGAACTTTGGACTAAAATTCGGCACACCGCCCTCAACCGAAAGTAATGCCTTAATACCGTCGCCGATAAACGATTTTCTGTCGGTACAAATACTTATACCAACATCATTTAAAGCCTTCTTACCGTATTGCAAAACTTCGGTATATCTATATGCAGTATCGGTGAAATTAGGGTGTAAAAACACCGCAAAAGTCTGTACTGCAGTTTTGAATTGCGATAATTCACCGATATTTACGGCGAGCGTAGTATCATTTAGCGTGGTTTTTCGGTCAAACAGTTCGCAAAATGTATCACAATGTAAATCAAAAATTTTCAAAGTCGTCAGCTCCAAACGCGTTTTCAAAGTAATTCAACCGCATTGAGCCGTCGTTACTAACGAACACTTCAGCAACATCAAACCGAGGTTTTAACCCAAAGCCGTTGTGCTGTAAATATATGTTTGCAGTGACAAAAATTTTACGCTGTTTATCCTTATTTACGTATTCATAAGGGCGAACGAGTGAGGTTTCCTTGCGGGTTTTAACCTCTACAAACAAAATCTCGTCATTGTTTTCGGCAATAACATCAATCTCACCGAATTTAGTGCGATAATTTCTAGCCGAAATAATATAACCTTTTTTCTTTAAATATTCGGCAACCTTTTGTTCACCTGAATTGCCTATAACCTGCGTTTTACCCATTATTCACCCTCAAAAAAGCTTTTTAAAAAGCTTAATCTGTGAATAGGTAAAACACCGTGTTTTTTTATTGCGTCATAATGTGCCGCCGTGCCGTAGCCTTTATGCTTTTCAAACCCGTATTCGGGGTATTCTTTGGCATACTCTAAAAGCAAGCGGTCACGCGTCACTTTAGCCAAAATTGAAGCCGCAGCAATAGAGCAACTTTTTGCATCACCCTTAACAACGGTTTCACAAGGCACTTTTATACCTGACGGCACGCGGTTGCCGTCAATCAAAGCGTAATCGGCAGGAATTTTCAATCCCTCAATTGCTCTATTCATAGCCAAATATGTAGCATTTAAGATATTATATTGTTCAATTTCCTCTAACGTACCGTAAGCAACAGAATACGCTACCGCCTTTTCGATAATCACATCATACAAGGCTTCCCTTTTCTTTTCGGTAAGCTTTTTTGAGTCATTTAAACCCTCAATTTGACAATCTTCGGGCAAAATTACCGCCGCCGCACAAACAGGACCTGCTAATGGTCCGCGTCCTGCTTCGTCAACACCGCAAACAAACTTAAAACCCTTTAATTTTGCATTATTTTCATAAGTAAAATCCGGCATTATCTTCCCTCCGGCATTTCTAAAGTGATTGTACCTAATTTTCCACCGCGATACTCGTCTAAAAGCATTGTAGATGCACGCTCGGTATCAACATCACCGCCACGCATCATCATACCGCGTTTTTTGCCGATTGCTTGCAATAAATCGTAACTATCATAATAATCGTTAGGGTCAACCTTATAACGCTCTAAAAGGCGCTCGGGATAGTCTTTCATCATACATTCAAGCAAACGTACAGCCAACAATTCTTTATCAATAACATCGTCTTTTACGGCACCCGTAAATGCCAAATGTTCGCCTACTTTTTCATCCTCAAATTTAGGCCAAAGTACACCGGGGGTATCAAGCAATTCAAGTCGGTCATCAATTTTAAACCACTGATTTCCTCTTGTAACTCCGGGGCGGTCAGCAACGCCTGCTTTAGTGATTTTCGACATACGGTTAATAAATGACGATTTACCAACGTTAGGAATTCCGACAACCATAACTCTTAAAGGTTTACCGGTCATACCCTTTTGGTCGTATGATTCCAACTTGTCCTTTAAAAGAATCTTAACCGATTTTACAAAATTATCGACGCCTTTACCTGAACGACAGTCCATAGGAATTGCGATAATCCCCTCGCTACGAAACCTAGAAATCCATTTATCCGTAGCCTTGCTATCCGCCATATCGCACTTATTAAGCAAAATTAGTCTTGGTTTATCTTTAACAATACCCGTCAGTTCCGGATTACGGCTGCTGACGGGTATTCTTGCATCTGCGATTTCAGCAACGGCATCAATAAGCGGCAAAACTTTTTCAATTTGACGTTCGGTTCTTTTCATATGACCGGGATACCACTGAATGTTCTGCATAATTATTCTCCGTTTCTGTTTTAATACAAACTTCCTATCTTTTCAATTGGATAGACTCTATAAAGTGCCTTGCCTAAAATTTGACGGCAATCTATAAGTCCTACAATCTCAGTTCGGCTATCAAGCGAAACATTACGATTATCACCCAACACAAAAACATGGTTTTGGGGTACTTGAATTGGATACTCGTAATACCCCAAAAGTCCACCTGCGACAACCTCTTCTGTATATACATCACCGACAAACTCGTCACTGACTTTATACATATTTAAGCGGTCTTCACCAACATAAACGTTGCCACCCTCAATATCTATCCATTGTCCCTCGGTGGCGATAACACGTTTTATAATTGGCACATTACCGTAAACCTCACTCGAAATGACTATAATATCGCCGTATTCAGGAGTATAAAAAACATCCGAAATAATAACACGTTCACCATTTTGTAAAGTAGGATACATTGAATCTCCGTCGATTTTTACCTGACGGAAAAGGAAAGTGAACACCAAAAGCAGTATCATTACAGTCAAAACAATAGAATCTATCCATTCATACGCTTCAGCCCAAACGCTTTTAGTTTCCTTGATTTTGCTTTTTTTAAGGGAATTTGAATTTTCCTGCACGATGTTCACCTCATTTCAAAAATTTAAAAAAGAAGGAAACAAGTTTTACCTGTTCCCTTCCCTCTGCTTTCAGATTAGATTTGCTCTTTAACTTTAGCAGCCTTACCAACTCTATCACGGAGATAGTAAAGTTTTGCCCTGCGTACTTTACCGCTTCTAACAGTCTCAACCTTAGCAACGTTGGGAGAATGTACCGGGAACACACGCTCTACGCCAACACCGTAAGATACACGGCGAACGGTAAAGGTTTCTGCGATACCGCTGTTATTCTTAGCAATAACAGTACCCTCGAAAATCTGAATTCTTGACTTGTCACCTTCGGTAATTCTTACGTGAACGCGAACGGTATCACCGATTTTAACCTGCGGTGCATCTGCCTTCAAACTTGCGGCAGCCAAATTTTTAACGAAATCCATTAGTAATTCCTCCTTAAATTTTTCATCAGACGTTCATACCCGAAAATCGACAGAGGACCGTCCGCTTTGGTGTCGTTAAAACGGCATCAAACCCATCGGCAAGGAAACCGACGAAATCAAATGCTCAAGTATATTACCACACTTCTTAAAAAAATGCAAGTGTTTTTTGAAAATTTTAATAATTATCTTCTTTAATTTCAAAATAACTCTGAGGATGTGAACAAACGGGACAAACATCAGGTGCTTCCTCGCCTACATGAATATGTCCGCAATTTAAACATTTCCACACCTTAACCTCAGGTCGTTTGAACACTTCACCGTTTTCAACGTTTTCTGAAAGTTTCATAAAACGCTCGTTGTGTTCCTTTTCAATATTGCCGACCATTTTAAACAATGACGCAATTTCAGTATAACCTTCTTCTTTCGCGTCTGCCTCAAACTGCTTATACATTTCACTAAACTCGTACCACTCACCTGCTGCTGCATCCTTTAAACTTTCAACAGTTGACGGCACCTTTTCACCGTGTAACAATTTAAACCAGATTTCAGCATGAGCTCGCTCGTTATCAGCGGTTTCATAGAAAATTCTGCTTATTTGCTCATATCCCGCTTTTTTTGCAAGTTTTCCGTAATAAGTGTACTTGTTTCTTGCTTGACTTTCCCCCGAGAATGCAGCCATTAAATTTGCATAAGTTTTACTTTTTTCAAATTCCAACGTAAATTACCTCCAAAATTAATTTACGTTATCTTTACCAAAAAAAGTAAAATTATTACGGCTCAACAATTAAATCTTGAATATTTTTAAGTTGATAATCTATATTTTTCAAAAGTTCAGGTTGTTTTAAAGCTGCTTGTGCGCCCTTTACAACCGAATATTCAGCATCTTCTCTGACATAAACATCTGCATTGAGGTTTTCGGCAATCATATCACACATACCATTTGTCAATGCGCCGCCACCGGTCAAGTGTATACGGTCACACATAACGTCTGCAACAATATCTGGTGGCGTTTTTTCCACAACCGAGTTAATCGCCTGAAACAATGCCTCTGCAGTATCTTTCATTGCCAAATAAACATCAGTTGATGTAATCTCAAACAATTCAGGCAACCCGGAGAAAAGATTACGTCCCTTTGCTTTAATAACAACTTCTTCTTTACGAGGTACAACAGAGCCTATTTGTTTCTTAATGTCCTCAGCAGTGAGGTTGCCGATAAAAATATTAAATTCCTTACGGACATACTTTACGATAGCATCGTCAAAATCCATTGAGCCAATCGGTGCAGAGTCACACTGAACGATACCACCTGCTGAAAGCATCGCAATATCGGTTACACCTGCGCCAATATCAACAATCATTTTACCGCCTGCGCGCGAAAAATCTATTCCCATACCGAGTGCCGCAGCAACTGCCGAGTCAACAACTTGCACACTTCTGCCACCCGCAATTTCGGCAGCGTTTTCAAGCGAACGGCGCTGAATTGAGTTAGCACCTGAAGGCATAGCAATAATAACCCTAGGTTTAATTAAATGTTTACCCAATGATTTGGTCATATAATCGGTCAACATTTGTTCAGCCAAATCGTAGTCAGCAATCATACCGCGCTGAATCGGGAAAACAGTTTCCAAATGCTCGGGCAATCTGCCAATCATATCGCGGGCTGTATCGCCGAAATGAATAGGCTCCCATGTTTCACTGTCAACCGTTGCAACCGACGGCTGTTCTAGTAATATTTTATTTCCGCTTAACAGTACGGTTTTAGATGTACCGAAGTCAATAGCCAAGTCAATAGGCACAGGTAATGCCTCCTTTTTGCAAATATATTATATTAATTATACGGTATTTTTATCAGTATTACAAGATTTATTTGGCGATATCAGTGCCGTCAGACAATAAACCTTTTCAGCGCCTGCCATTCTTAACTGTTTTGAACATTCATTTAAGGTATAACCTGTTGTCTTAATGTCGTCAACCAGTAAGACATTCTTACCGTCAAGCCTTTCAGACACCATAAACGCGCCTTTAACGTTTTGCTGTCTTTCATTATGTAAAAGGTCGTGTTGTTTCTTAGTCTGTTTTATCTTTTTAATAACGTTCTTATTTAGTTTCACACCCGACTTTTTTGAAAACACTTTCCCCAACAGTTCGACTTTATCATATTGTTTGTGGCGTAAATCTTTTTTAGTACTGGGAACTATTGTAATAAGGTCAATTTTGACTTTGGGAAAACGGCTTTTAAAACACTCGTACATTTCATTGCCGAAATAATCGGCCGCAAAAGGCGCATTTCTGAATTTCAACATATAAACACCTTGTTGCGCAGTGTCTTTGTTATAAAAAGGCGCAGCAACGCCTTCAAAAAGATAGTGATAACGGTTACACTCGCAATTATACTTCTCATGACCGCAGAATTTACAAATCTTGCCCAACACTCTTTGGTTTACAATATCACTGCCACATTTATCACACGGGTTTCCGCTTGGATTCAGTTCACCGCAACATGGACATCTTGGCGGATAAATAATATCCAAAATAAAATCTTTTACTTTCATAAATCATTAGTCAGCATTGATTTTAATGCTGTATATCTTAAAGTTTTTCGGTCATTTTGAGCCATATTTTCCAAAACTTGACGGCTACCGACAATGACCAACATTTTCTTGGCTCTTGTAACTGCGGTATAAAGCAAATTGCGGTATTTTAACGGATGCGGGAAATCCAGCAACGGTAACACAACACAGTCAAACTCACTACCCTGACTCTTGTGAACAGTGACGGCATACGCTAATTCAAGTTGCAAAACCTCGTCACCGCTATACTCTGCAACACGGTCGATAAACCTTACGGTCAAGGTACGGTTATTGACGTCAATATCCTCTAAAACACCGACATCGCCGTTAAAAACACCCATACCGACGTTGCCGTCATCATCTTCCCAAACTATGTCATAGTTATTTTTAATCTGCATAACCTTGTCACCGCAACGTAATGTGAAACCCTTAATTTCGATTTCAGGGACACCCTCTTTTGACGGATTTAATTGTTGTTGAAGCATATTATTAAGGTTTACAGTGCCTAATTCCAGTTTTTTAGAGGGACACAACACCTGAATATCTTCTGTCGGCGAAAATCCGTAGGCTTCAGGCAAACGGCGACAACACAAATCGGTAACCAAATTAGCAGAACGTGATGCTGTCTTACTTTCGAGCATAAAAAAGTCTGCATCATGTCGGTCTAACTCTAACTTTTCACCACCGATAATGCGATGAGCGTTGACAACAATCAGGCTTTCTAATGCCTGTCTGAACACTTTATTAAGACGGATTGACGGGAATTTATTAGATAATATGAGGTCTTTTAAAACGTTACCCGCACCAACTGATGGCAACTGGTCAGAGTCGCCCACCAATACCAAGTGAGTACCCAACCTTAACGCCTTTAACAGCGCGTCAAAAAGCACAACGTCAACCATTGACATCTCGTCAACAATTATTGCATCGTACTCCAACGGATTTTTCTCATTACGGACGAAAATATGCTTTTTCCCGTCATCTGAAGTACCAACTTCAAGCAAGCGATGGATAGTCTTCGCTTCTTTTTCACAAAGTTCGGTCATACGTTTTGCGGCACGTCCCGTAGGTGCTGCTAAAGCAACCTTTAAGCCACGGTTTTCAAAAACCTTAATAATGCCGTTTACAGTGGTGGTTTTACCCGTACCGGGACCACCGGTTAATATGAAAATCCCCGACTCGACACTGTTGGTTATTGCCTTACGCTGAAGTTCGTCAAACTCTATACCTAATTCTCTGCCCGCTTTATCAATTTCACGTTCAGTAACAGGTTTCTCGTGGTTGCCTAACGTCAATTCTGTCAACATTCTGCTTGCTATATACTTTTCTGAAATATATTGTTCACTTAAAGATAAATAGGCTTGTCCGTCAACATTCACATTATAGATTTCTCTGCGCGACAATAACTCCTCAACGGCATCATCAACCAAATCGCCGTTGACTTCCAGCAGTTTAATAACAATTTCTAAAACTTTAATTCTCGGCAGACAAGTATGACCATTAAAAAGGTTGTGACGGATAACATACAAAACGCCCGCACAAATGCGCTCAATATTATCATCGGGAATTTCTAATTGCTTTGCAATATCGTCAACACGTTCAAAATCAAAGTCTATTCCCTGACTACAAAGTAAATAAGGATTTTCTCCAATTTTTTCAGCAACATTCTCTCCCAAAACCTTAAATGCCGTAACCGATTCATCGGCAGAAAGACCGTATTTTGAAAGTTTCAAACAAAGCTCTCGTAAAGATTTTTTGCCTTTAACTTCTTCTTGAATTTGCAATGCTTTTTGTAAAGTGACACCTCTAACTGTGGCTAACCTTTGAGGTTCGTTTTCCATAACCTCAAAGGTTGAGTCGCCAAAATATTGAACTATTTTTTTAGCCGTTGCAGGCCCTATACCTTTAATTGCACCTGATGAAAGGTACCTCAAAATTGCCGCCGAACCCGACGGTAGCGTTTTAACAAATGTAACTGCCCGAAATTGTTGACCGTATATACTGTGAAGAGTGAAATTACCTGTCAACTCAATTTCCTCGCCTACCGAAACACCGTACAAATTGCCAACAACAGTTTCGATATACCCGTTATTTTCAAGTTCCAAGACAGTAAAGCCCGTATCAGCGTTGCTGAAAACAATATGCTTTACAGTACCGCTAATCATTTCAAATTTTTCGTCCATTTAAGGCTTCACCGTCCTTTTATTTAAAAAAATTTATAAATTCCTGTGCCTCATTGAAAGGCACAAACTGGATTTTACTACCCCTTAACACAGACTCGCAATAATAAGCCATTTCTTCATCCAAACCGCCATCAATAGCGAAAATGCGAGCATCTTTTAATGCTTCGTCCCACTCAATAGTATCAATCAGCATTTGGACTTCTATATCGGGTTGTTCTTTAAGTAAAACCGCATATATACGATTTTTACATCCCGACGATGCAAGTCGCAAAGCTGACCATTTAATTATCGACACCGAGCCGATAATACAAAGGACTATTGCTAAAACACCAAATAATGTTTCTGTCATAATATCACCCTTTATATATTATGAGAAACATAAAAAAGGTGCTACAAAAAACCGACCGTCGTGCCTTAAAATCGGCTCGGCAGTCGGTAAATATACAATTATTTTATTTCGATATTGGTTTCAGCCGGGTTGAC
>JAZRSW010000099.1:0-15155 GCA_045651745.1 Acutalibacteraceae bacterium | reverse complement strand
AAGAAGGCAAATAAAAAGCCCCTTTAGGGGCAGCCGGTGAAAGTGTTGCGGTTGGCAAACCTTTCGACGAGCCTATAGGCTCGGCCGGTCTTATGCCCTAAGGGGGCAGTGCATACTACCGGCACGGCCGGTAGTTATGATTACCATCAATGTTGACAAATCAACTTTCATGTGGTAAAATGTAAAATGTTGACAAATCAACTTTTATTTTAATTGGGGTGAAAATAATGCTTGGAAGATTTGAAAGATTTACCTATGCAATTACCGAAATCAACCGTTACTGGCATAAAATCGCCGCTGACGAGATGTCAAAATATGAATTAAAAGGTCCGTTTGCACATTATATTTTAACGCTTTACCGTTTCCCTGAGGGTGTGACTTCGGTAAAGTTGGGAGAATTGTGTGATAAAAACAAGGCCGATGTTTCTCGCGCTGTCGCTTCGTTAGAGGAAAAAGGTTTAGTAAAGCGCGAGGATAATAACGGAAGTCTTTATCGCGCAAAAATCAAGTTGACAGATGATGGAAAAGCCGCCGCAGAACACGTGCAATCCTTGGCTGCAAAGGCTGCCGAGGCAGGCGGAAAAGGTTTGACCGTAGAGCGTAGAGAACTGTTTTACGAGGCTTTGGAGCAAATTGCCGCAAACCTTAAAGCAGTAAGTGAAGAGGGATTAAACACATCGGCTAAAGAATAATGAGGTATAATAATGGAATACTTTGATTTAATTAAAGAAAGATTTTCGGTCAGAAGTTTTAAGGAAGAAAAACTTTCAGACAAAGATATTGAAACAATTTTAAATGCAGGTCATTTAGCACCTACGGGTTGTAATAATCAGCCGCAACGTATTTATGTTTTCCAAAGTGATGATGCGATAGAAAAATTAAAGAGTTGTACTAAATGTCATTTTAATGCACCTAATGCAATGCTTGTTTGCTACAACAAGGATGAGGTTTGGCGAAGAAAGTATGACGGCAAAAGTTCGGGAGTTGCCGATGCTTCAATCGTGGCAACGCATATGATGCTGGTGGCCGCCAATATAGGTATCGGTACTACTTGGGTTATGCATTTTGACCCAAATGCTATGATAGAAACATTCGAAATCCCCGAAAACATAATTCCCGTAGCATTGTTGGTTATGGGCTATCCTTCTGATGACGCTAAACCGTTAAATTTGCATTTTGAAACCCGACCGCTAAGTGATACAGTTATTTATAAATAATTAAAACCCGCCGACGTTTAATCGTCGGCGGTTTTTTGATAAATTTATACCGTCTTGGCGGTTGCTTTCGTTGACAATTTGTGTGATTTGTGATATTCTTATTGTGTGTAAGTATACACAAAAGGTGGTGAGAATATGGACGAGAAAAAGCGCTTGGGTGAATTGCCCGAAAAACTTAAAATCAGTTTATTGGAAAAGGGCTTGTTGACCAATGAGGTGTTAGTTTTTGCCGAAACTGATATGGAGGTTGATTGCGAATTTCGTCATCGTATTCTCATTTTGACTGAATCTTCATTGATTATCGGTATAAACCGCGAGAAAACCGAAAATCTTATAGATTTTTCACCTTTTTCAACCAAGCGCCGTAAGGCTGACGATTACGATTTTGAAGTGATAGAGATAAGCCGTGTTTCTTCTGCCGTTACCGATAGTTTGGTAGTCGGCGGTGTTTTAAGAATGTCGGTGGACGGCGTCGAAAAACAAATTTGTGCGTTTACCAACGCTTATAAATTCCGCATAAACCGTCTTTGCGAGGTTTTAAACTTAAAGGCAAAGGGAGAAGAAGTGGCGGAGGATAGGCTTTTTGAGGAAAAACGTATCGAAAAGTGTCCAAAATGCGGTCACCGTTACCCTGACCCTCAACGTAAAGTTTGTCCAAAATGTATGGACAAACGTAAAATTTTCTTTAGATTAGCAGGCTTTTTCAAACCGTTCACGTTGCAGATTGCCATTATGTGTGTAATGAGCGTTTTGACGGCGGTTTTCACGTCGGTATGGCCGTATTTAAGCGGTAGTTTGCTTTATGACGGTGTTTTGGCCAAAGACAAAACGTTGCCGTTGCTATCCAATTTGCCGATTGACGATTTTGCAGTAATTCTTTTATTACTTGCACTTACAATGGCGGGCTGTAAACTGTTGCAACAACTTTTTGGTATAATTCAAGGCATTCAGGTCGCAAAGGTTGTACCGACTGTTGTAAGTACAATAAAGAATGAGGTTTTCAGCGCGATACAACGGCTTTCGGTTTCGTTCTTTACGGGGAAACGGACCGGTGGACTTATGACGAGAATCACCTCTGACGCCACACAGGTTTCCGACATTTTTATAGACGGAATACCTTATATTTTACCGAATTTATTTACGCTTATCTTCTCATTTGCGGTTATGTTCAGTACTAACTGGGTGCTGGCGTTAACGGCTTGCGTTTCTATACCGATTGCGGCTGTAATCAGCGTAAAACTGCAACCGAGAATGTGGCATTATAACAGTAAAATGCACCAGACCTCACGTGATTATCGTGCGAAGGTTAACGATAATTTATCAGGCGCAAGGGTGGTAAAATCCTTCGGTATGGAGGATGAGGAGTCCAAACGTTTGGATAAGGAAAACGACCGCGCTTATGATTCACAGTACAATGCAATGCGGTTTGACCTTAAGTTCACCGCCGTTTATGAGGTTGCAAAGGCGGTTTCGGCTTTAGCGGTTTGGGGTGTTGGCGTTTGCTTTGTTTTGGCGGTGTTTAAACCGCAAATGTCATACGGCGAACTTATAACCTTTACCGGTTATGTTTCTTTACTCTCTGACCCCGCGAACTTTTTCTCGCACATTTTCCGTTGGTGGTCGTCGTCTATGAACTCGGCACAGCGTATTTTCGAGATTATCGACGCTAAACCTGATGTTGTCGAAACGGCAGAGCCTCAAAACCTTAACCAAGTAAAAGGTGAAGTCAAACTTCAAAACGTCACTTTCGGTTATGAAGAAAACCGAGAGGTTATAAAGGACGTATCATTGACTGTCAATCCGGGGGAAACCTTGGGTATAGTCGGCAAATCGGGCGCAGGAAAATCAACGCTTGCTAATCTCATAACAAGGCTTTATGACCCTAATTCAGGGCATATATATTTAGACGGCGTGGATTTAAGAGATATGCGGTTTGAGGATATTAGAAGTTCGGTCGCCTTGGTCAGTCAGGAAACCTATATATTCAAAGGCTCGATTTTTGATAATATAGCCTATGCTAATCCGAATGCTGACCGACGCGAAGTTTTAGATGCCGCTATCGTAGCGGGCGCTCACGACTTTATTTTGAAATTGCCCGACGGGTATGATACTTACGTCGGTACGGGCGGTCGCAGTTTATCGGGCGGTGAGCGTCAACGTATATCGATTGCACGCGCAATACTTTCAAATCCTAAAATTCTTATTTTAGATGAAGCAACGGCAGCGGTTGACACCGAAACGGAGCGTAAAATTCAAAATGCATTGGAAGAACTGTCAAAGGGCAGGACGACACTGTCGATTGCCCACAGAATTTCAACCTTGCGAAATGCCGATAAGCTTATTGTTATTGAGGACGGAAAGATTGTCGAAAACGGCACACACGACGAACTTATCAGGGCAAAGGGTACATATTATAAACTTGTAGGAATACAAAACGAAGCGTTAAAATTCCGCAGTATCGGTGAATGAAAGGAGTAAATTATGGCTGAAAATATTTTGGATGTTGAAAAACAAGAAACTGAGAAAAAATTGAATATTTTAAGGCTTACTCCCGAAAACGCCGAGTTTTACGAAACAAAAGGCGGACTATTAGGGGCTAAAATCAATGGAGAGGATACCCCATACGTTAATGTGATTTGCTCTTTCCCATTGACCGACCCCGAAAAATATTTGTCAATCCGTTTGCCTGACGGAAAGCAGGAAGAACTCGGAATGATTGAAAATTTGAGTGATTTTGACACTAAAACAGTTGAAATTCTCAAAAAGCAATTAAAACTTCGCTACTATATGCCGAAAGTCACCCGAATTATCAGTGTTAAGGAAGAATATGGTTATACCTATTGGACGGTTGATACCGATTGCGGTAGGGCTAAATTTGCAAGTTCTTCGGGTTCTGCGGGTGCCGTTATTCATCACGGAAAAGGTGTAATTATTAAGGATTCTAACGAAAACCGCTATTTTTTAGAGGATTTAAGTAAACTCACACCTAAAGAAATGAAAAAGTTAGACCTTTATTTATAAAACTTTTTAGAGGATAGATATGGAGCTTAATTTAAAGTTGCCGTCGGAATATTCCGAACGGCTTAAAAGGTTTACCGACGAAGTTCCGGTTTACTGTGTTCATCCCGATATTGACTTGTCGGGGCAGTTTACCGAAGACTTTTATGTCGGTGCGACCAAATCGTATCTGTTCAGCTTTAATGGTGAACAGCACAACTTAATAAAGCTCTCAGATTGCGAAAAGGTGCAGGTGCGCAATCAGGTTGACAGCGGTCTTTTCACTGTAACTCGAAACGGTGAGGAGTCTATTTTCGCGCGCTTCACCGCTAAAACAACCACTCAGTTTGTTTGTTTGAGTCGAGGTGTCAACTTGTTTATCCAAGGCAATACTGACCGTGTTATCCAAAACCACGACCGCGAAAAGCAGTGCAAAAAATGCGGACGTATGCTTAACGGCGCGGGTTTCTGTCCTAAATGCAACAAGGCTAGTCGCAGTATAAATCGCGTGTTGGACTTAAGCCGTCCGCATTGGGCAATTTTTACTGCAATTTTCTTGATAATGTTTATAACAACGGCTTTAAATTTAGGCCAGCAGTTTGTGTTACGTTGGTTTGTTGACGGTTATCTTTCAGTCGGCAAGGGCACAGTTAAAAACATTGCATTTTTTATGGCGATTTACAGTTCGATTATATTTATAGGCTTTTTGGGTCAGTTGCTCAAAAGTTATTTAAGCACTCGTTTGGGTTTAAGGATAAGTTATATTTTACGCCACAAATTGACCGACCATCTGCAAAGACTTTCAATGTCATTCTTGAACAAACGAAGCACGGGTGAGATTATGCACCGTGTTTTCGATGATACTTATAGTATTAGAACGTTCTTTGCAAACAGTTTTTGTAATGCGTTTCATCAGTTGGTTACGTTGGTTGCGTTGGCAGTTTTAATGCTGATACTCAATTGGAAATTAGCGTTGGCGGCTTTTGTGTTTGCACCGTTGATTATCACGTTTGCTCGCACGTTTTGGCCGTATATCCGTAAAATTTTCCACCGTCAGCGTCGCAAAGGCGATAAAATCCAAAACAAATTGCAGGATGTTTTGTCAGGGATTAGAATTGTCAAGTCTTACGGACGTGAGAAAAACGAGATTGAAATTTTTAATGAACTGAATGACGAGTTGGCACGAGTTCAGCGTAAAAACGAGAAATTTTTCGCAACTGTTTTCCCGATTTTATCGTTGCTTTTGTCTTTTGGTACATATTTGATTGTCTATTTAGGTGGTTTGGACGTTTTGGGCGGAAAAATGACGACGGGTGAATTAATGCAGTTTGTGTCCTACGCCGGAATGTTGTTAGGTCCTTTAAGTTGGATGTCATTCTTACCGCGACAGATTGTTCATATGACCACAAGTTTAGACCGTATTTATGATGTTTTAGAGGAAACTCCTGATATTAAACAGACGGAAAACACCATAAAACGCGATATCAAAGGTGAAATATCTTTTAAGAACGTTGTTTTTGGCTATAATTCACACCAAATCGTGCTTGACGGTATAAGTATAGACGTTAAACCCGGTGAAATGATAGGTTTGGTAGGTGCTTCGGGCACGGGGAAATCCACATTTATCAACCTTTGTATGCGTCTTTATGATGTTGATGAGGGTCAAATTACGGTTGACGGTATTGATATCAAGGATTATGACTCGGCTGGTTATCACCGTCAAATAGGTGTTGTGTTGCAGGAAACATTCCTTTTTGCAGGAACTGTTTTGGATAATATTCGTTTTGCACGTCCCGATGCTACCTTGGAAGAGGTCATAATGGCGGCAAAAGCGGCTAATGCTCATGAGTTTATTTTAAAACTTTCCGACGGTTATAACACTTATGTCGGCGAAAACGGTCATACATTATCGGGCGGTGAAAAACAACGTGTTGTTATCGCACGCGCAATTTTGGGTGACCCGAAAATTCTTATTTTGGATGAAGCAACCTCGGCGCTTGATACCGAAAATGAGTATCAGATTCAAGGCGCCTTGGAGCGTTTAAGAAAAGGCAGAACAACCTTTGCTATTGCACACAGATTGTCGACGCTAAAAAACGCCGACCGCATTGCTGTAATTGATGACCATAAAATTGCTGAACTTGGCACTCATAATGAGTTGTTAAAGAAAAAAGGCATTTATTACGGGCTCGTTATGGCACAGTTGGAAATGAACAAAAGAAAATCGTAAATCGGCATTAAAATTTTGACTTTATTCGGGAGGCTTTGAAATGACAATTAAATTTAATAAAGTGCTTTCGGTTTTAATATTATCGGTTATGATTTTGTCGTTTTTTGCAGGTTGTAACGATGACAATGGCACTGTTTTTGAAAGTGACGGCTTTCAGTATAAAGTTTTTTCCGATCATACAGAACTTATGGCGTATATAGGTGACGGCGGTGCTGTTACTGTACCCGATTCGCTAAAAGGAAAAGTCGTTACCGTTTTGGATGAGGGTGTTTTTAAAAACCACTCTAATATTACTTCAATAAAACTTCCGAGTAGCATTAAAACAATCAAAGCAGAGGCATTTAGCCGTTGTGCAGGGTTGGTTTTTATAGAGTTGCCAAACGGTGTTGAAACTATTGAGGACGGCGCATTCAGTTTTTGCACGGGACTAAAAACCGTAAAACTGCCGTCAACATTAAAGGAAATTCGTGAAAGCGCGTTTTATCAGTGTTTAAGTCTTGAAAGGGTTACATTTCAAGAAGGACTTATCACAATCGGCGACAGCGCTTTTTATGACTGCCGTTTATTGAACGATTTAAAATTGCCGAATTCTTTGACCGCGATAGGTGTCAGCGCTTTTGAAAAATGCATTGGTTTGACTGAATTTTTTGCAGGAAATGGTCTTAAAAAAGTAAGTGACAATGCTTTTTCGGGATGTACTAAACTTAAAAAGATTACGCTTAATGAAGGGCTTGTAACTGTTGGTCAGAACGCGTTTTATGAAAATGCAGTGACCGAGATTGTTTTTCCCGACACTGTCACAGAACTTAAAGGTTGTCTTAACCAATGTAAGTCTTTGGTGTCGGTAAAACTTCCGTCGGGACTTACTGTTGTGCCGAAATCTATGTTCTACGGTTGTAAAAGTTTAGGTGAGGTTATAATCCCCGAAACTGTTACCGTTATTGAAGAAAAGGCTTTCAGTGGTTGTGAGTTGTTGGCAAGTCCTATTATGCCTGAAGGTCTTACAACCGTTGGTGATTACGCTTTTGAGCAGTGTTTAAAATTTGACACAATAACCTTTACAGATTCACTTCAGATTATCGGCAAGGGTGCATTTTCGTATTGTGTTGGATTAAGTAAAATGGAATTGGGTAACGGCTTGAAAACCATTGGTGAAGAGGCGTTTCAAAACTGTTGGAAAATGAATTATATTACTTTACCGGCGTCTGTCGAGAGTGTGGGTGCAGGCGCGTTCAGTTCGTGCAAGTATTTGCACACTATAACTATTAAAAAGCCTAAGGGTTCATTTGATACTTCAAATTGGGGTCAAGGCTTTAAGGTTAAATACAAGCCCGATGAGGCAAAATAAGAGGTTTTATGAATAAAAAGGATAAAAAAAGATTAGGAGTTTTAGCTACCGAAATTTTTGAAAAAGAATATACGGGCGCGGTTTGTTCTCTCGATTACAGTGAGGGTGACGCGTTTCAGTTACTGATTGCGACACGGCTTTCGGCTCAATGCACAGATGCTCGCGTTAATATGGTCACTCCTGCACTTTTTAAGCGTTTTCCCGATGCTGAAAGTATGGCAAAAGCCGACATTAAAGAGGTTGAGGAGTTAATCAAAACCTGCGGACTTTATAAAACAAAAGCGGCGGATTTAGTTGGCATCGGTAAAATGTTGGTCGAAAATTACGGTGGAAAAGTGCCTGACACAATCGAGGAATTAACTAAACTTCCCGGTGTCGGAAGAAAAACGGCAAACTTGGTTGTGGGTGATATTTACGGAAAACCCGCAGTGGTGACCGATACGCATTTTATAAGGCTATGTAACCGAATTGGTTTTGTAAAAACCACTGACCCGTTAAAAGTGGAACGCGAAATGAGAGAAATTTTGCCCAAGGATAAGTCTAACGGGTTTTGCCACCGAGCAGTGCTTCACGGCAGAGCAGTTTGCACCGCAAGAAAGGCAAACTGTGAAAATTGTTGTTTTAATGAATTTTGCGAAAAGCATTTAGATTATAAAAAGAAATAGGACGAATACATAATGAAGATTATACATTGTGCTGATTTGCATTTAGACTCGAAGTTAGAGTCTAATTTACCGCCCGCAAAGTCGCGCGAGCGTAAAAATGAAATAAAAATGGCTTTTTGCCGAATGGTTGATTATGCAAAAGAAAACAACGTCACTGCCGTTATAATTGCGGGGGATTTGTTTGATACAAACCGTATGTTACCAACCACAAGAGATTTGATTTTAGGTAAAATTGAGGAATGTGAAGAAACAGAATTTTTATATCTTTGCGGTAATCACGACGCAGGAAAATCATTAGCAGAGTGTGATTTGCCTGATAATTTAAAATTGTTTTCTGATAAATGGTCGAGTTTTGAGTTTGGTAATGTTACTATAACAGGCATTGAATTGACCGAGGAAAACTGCCGTCACATTTACGGCGGATTAGCTTTAGATAGAAAACACTTTAATATTGTCGCAATGCACGGTGAAATTGGCACTTCTTCGGGTGTTGACGCCGTTAACCGTACGGAACTGAACGATAAAGGTATAAATTATTTGGCGTTAGGTCATTACCATAAATATGATACAGGCAGTTTAGGTAAGGACGGTATTTGGGCGTATTCCGGCTGTTTAGAGGGTCGCGGTTTTGACGAGTGCGGAGATAAAGGTTTTATACTACTTGATATAGCTGAGGACGGCACGTTTACACACACCTTTATTAAAAACTCAATCAGAGATATTGTTGAGGTTGAATGTAATGTTTCAGGTTGCGAGGATTCGGCTGAAATTCTCAAAAAAATTGATGAGGTTACGACAAATGTCAACCAAAATTCAATGGTTAAGGTTGTGTTGTGCGGTGGACTTTCGCCCGAAGTGACTAAAGATACAGAGTATTTTAAAAAGCACCTTAACGATAAGTTCTGGTTTGCGAAGGTTAAGGATAACACTCGGATTGAACTTAAAATTGAGGATTATTTGAATGACGTTTCTTTAAAAGGTGAGTTTATTAGGGTGACTATGGCTTCCGATATGCCTGACGAAATGAAGTCGCGTGTTATTGAGTGCGGATTAGCGGCACTCAGCGGTCAGGAGGTGCTTTGATGAAACTTTTGGCTTGTAATGTCGAGAATTTTGGAACCCTTTCAGGCTTTAAAATGGACTTCTCGGACGGACTTACCGTGATAAACGAACAAAACGGCTTTGGTAAATCGACGTTGGCGTTGTTTTTTAAGGCAATGTTCTATGGCTTGCCGAAAACCACCAAGAAAAAGATTGCCGAAAACGAGAGAATGAGGTTAACCCCTTGGCAGGGCGGTCTTTTCGGTGGTACGCTTGATTTCCAAGTTGGCAACAAAAAGTATCGCATTGAGCGTTCTTTTTCCGATAAAGCAGGGGATACCTTTAAACTTTACGACCTTTTGACAGGTAAAGCCTCGACCGATTACAGTGAAAATATCGGTTTGGAACTTTTCGGTATTGATGCCGAAAGTTTTGAGCGTAGCGTTTACGTCCCGCAGGATTATGATAATGTTGAAATGAACATTGGTATCAACGCTAAACTCACAGGATTGGTTGAAAACAGTGATGACCTTGGCAATTACGATAAGGCATATTCTATGCTCGAAAAAAGAGCAAAAGAGTATCAGGCTTTAAGGGGAAATAAAGGCTTAATCAGTGATTTAGAGGCAAACGTCGAGCAGTTAGCTGATAAAATCAGGGATGCTGAAGCAACTGAATTAAATTTAAAACGTATTAATGAGGAAATTCAGCAACTTAAAAACCGTCAAGAAGAATTGACCGCTGAAAAAGCTAAAGTGCGTCAAAATATCACGCTCGCGTCCGACCAAGCGGCGTTGGTTGAGCAGAAAAAGAGCCGCGAAGCGTTGGAATTGGAACTTACCGAACTTCATAGAAAGCAAGGTGTGATTTTAGAGCGTTATCCCGACGGTTTGCCTAATGAAGCCGAAATTTCTAACGCAAACGAGCAAGAATCAATTCTTAATGCGACTGAGACAGAGCTTAAATTTTTAATTAATGATACTTCAGAAAGTAACGCTTTTGAGGATGTGAAAATTTTCTTCAAAAACGGCGCTGTCACTGAAAACGAAATAGCAGAATTTAAGCAAAAGGCTTCGAAATTGGCAGGCTTAAAACTCAAATTTGAAACGTTAAGACCGCAGGCTTCAACAGTTGAAACCGCAGAAAATGTTGGCGGTGCAGGCGTTAAGATTGCAGTAATTTTGGCGGCAATATTGTTGGTTTTAGGTGCGGTTGTTACTGTATTTCAAACGGCAGTGGGCATCATATTGTTGGCGTTGGGTGTTTTAAGCGTCGGTACGGCAGGATTTTTGTATCTTAAAAGCCAAATTTTGACCGCTAATAATGGCGGTGACACTAAAGATTTAGCACGTGAACTTGAAGAAATCAATGCAGAGTGTGAGAGTTTAACGAATGAACTTACCGTCTTTATTGAAAAGTATTTATCAGTCACCGATTTTGAAAATGATATAAACACAATTGCCGATAAATTTAAGGAATATTCGCGTTTGAAAACTGCCACAGAGGAACGAAGCGGCAAAATTACCACACGCCAAAGCCGAGTTAACGAGTGTAAAGAAGAACTCCAAAAGTTTTTTGAAAAGTTTGGCAAGAACTCTCAAGGCAAGGTTGCAGGCGTTCGTCAAGATGTTAAGGATGCTGAAAGTTATGCAACTGAAATCAAAGTTAAAACTAAACGCTTGGCTGAAATGCCTGAGGCTCAGTTGAATGATGCAGATGTCCAATTTGACCGAGAGGAACTGCTTTCAACCGAAAGTAAACTCAATGCCCAGTGGGATTTTATACAGAATGAGTTGACTCGCAAAATCGCCGAATCCACTAAACTTTCGGCGGAGTGTGAACTCTTACCGCAGTACGAGGAGCAGTTGGACGGCGTAAAATCAGAACTTAATGAGAAAAAGGCTCATAACGAGGTTTTGAAAACCACTATGACGCTTTTGGCAACCGCAAAAGAAAACCTTTCTATGCGGTATTTGGGCCGTATGAGTTCAGGGTTTAAGTCGTATTGTGATGTGCTTAACGGCAAGCCTGACGACTTTATAATCACCCCCGAACTCCAGATTTCGGTTGAACGTGTTGGCAAGGTTAAGGAGCAAGCCTATTTCAGCACAGGTGTTCAGGATATGATGAACCTTGCAATGAGGTTATCCCTTGCGGACGCACTGTTTGAGAAAGAACAGCCAATGCTGATTTTAGATGACCCATTTGTCAATCTTGACGACACAAAACTTAACAACGCACTCAATATGTTGAAAGAATTGGCAAAAACTAAACAGATTATTTACTTAACCTGTCACAGTAGCAGAACTGTATAATAAAAACACCGAGTCCAAACTCGGCATATGAATAAAGCGGGAGGGCGACCTCCCGCTTTATTACTATATATCAAAATTCGGTTGCAATAACTCTGCCACAGTGTTCGGGTGAATATTGCCAAGAGTCAATATGTCCGTCTTCAATAAAGTATTTTATAGGCAAATGGGTGTTGGGTGAGAAAAAGGAGTCTATTATAATTAACTTAACCTTCATTTTATCGGGTAAAATGCTTTTTATATAAACGCTTGTGTTTTGGCCTACGGCAACGCCCGATTTCAGTTCGGCAAGTCCTGCGAGATTGGGCGCTAATTCAACAAAAATGCCGTAACTTTCAACCGAGCGCACTATTCCCGAAACAGTTTCGCCCGTTGAAAAAAGTTCGGCGTTTTGCTTCCAAGTGCCGAGCAATTCTTTTTGGCTTAAGGTTATTTTGCCGTTTTCGATACTTTTAATTATTGCCTTTATGTCGTCACCACAATGAAAACGGTCTTTTGGGTGGGAAATACGCGAAACCGAGATTGTGTCTATCGGTAAAAGTGAAACACAACCGCAACCAATGTCACAAAATGCACCGAAAGTTTCCAAATGGGTTACTCGGGCATCTACAATATCACCCGGTGACAGTTGGCTTATGTAATGTTTTTGGCACATTTCCTGCGCCTTTCGTCGTGACAAAAGGGCGATTACTTCACCGTGAGAGTCGGTTGTAAAACCGTCAATTATAAAGCAAATTGGTTTACCCACCCGTGAAATAAGTGCAATATCTCTGACTGTGCCTTCTTTTATCCCGATAGCACCTTCAAGTCGGGGGATAATACCTTTCATACAGCCTAAATCAACAGTAAGATTGTGGGCGGCGTCGCAACTTAATGCTAACCCCTCTAAAATCTCGCTTTTTTCGGCGGCATTCTCGATGCTCATCTTTGAGGATAGATTGCGACGGTTTGAAAGTGTTGAAAACAAACGGCCTTCGGGCATAAAATATCTTTGCATTTTAATATTACCTCTCTTAATCCCGACTTGAAATTTCAGGTCGGATTTTATTTTCCTTGATTAATTTATATGAGAGGAAAGGCATTAAATTGACCTTAAAAAAATTATTTTTGGAAAAGTTGTACCGTTGTTGCTTAAAAAAGGGCAACAACGGTGAGTTTTATACCCTTATTGTGAAAGGGGATAGATTTTATGTCACTTACAAAACGTGAAAATGAATTTTGCAGGTACTATGCCTCCTGCCGTAACGGTAGGGAAGCGGCGGCAAGGGCGGGGTTTGCTTTTCCTGAAAGGTCGGGACTCCGCTTGCTTGACAAGGAATCGGTGCGAGAGGAAATAGAGAGGCTGACAGTGTCCGCTAAAGGCAATGTTGCCGCAGTAGACGGCTTAAAGCGTCTTGCTTTTGGCTCAATTGCCGATGCGGTAAGGCTTATTTTAAGCGATGAGCCACTTGACATTGAATCGCTCGATTTATATTCGGTTTCGGAAATCAAGCGTACCGACAAAGGTACCGAAATCAAATTCTATGACCGCATTAAAGCATTAGAGGCTTTGATTTCTGCCGGTGAAGAGTCACAAAAAAGTGAATCTTCAGGTTTTGTTGATGCAATTTTCAAAGGTGCATCGGCAATAAGCGGTGGTTGGAGTGACAGTGATGAAGTTTAAACCCTTTTCAAAAAAGCAACTGGCAACGCTTTGTTGGTGGGGACCAAACAGTCCTTACCGCGATAAAGATGCCGTAATATGCGACGGAGCCGTCAGAAGCGGAAAATCACTTTGTATGTTTGTTTCCTTTATAACATGGGCGGGATGCAGCTTCCAAAACGCGTCATTCGCCATTTGCGGACGTACGCAGTCATCTGTCAGGCGTAATCTTATAACCCCGTATCTTCCTATTTTAGAAGGGTTAGGGGCAAAGTGCCAATACAAGATGTCACAAAACAAATTATTAGTGGAAATGAACGGCAGAGAAAATACATTTTGGATATTCGGCGGTAAGGATGAGGCTTCCGCCGCACTTATTCAGGGTATGACTTTGGCAGGAGTTATGTTCGACGAGGTGGCATTGATGCCACGTTCATTTGTCGAGCAGGCTTTGGCACGTTGTTCAATTGAAGGCTCAAAGTTTTGGTTCAACTGTAACCCGTCAAACCCGTCTCATTGGTTTTATAACGAATGGATAAAAAAGACCGACAGTAAAAATGCTTTATATCTCCATTTTACAATGAGCGAAAATCCGTCACTTTCACGTGAGATGCTCGAAAGGTATGAAAATATGTATTCGGGTGCTTTTTACGAGCGTTTCGTAAAGGGACGTTGGGTGGCGGCTGACGGTATAGTATACCCGATGTTTGGAGACAGGTGTATGGCCGACTGCCCTGAGCAGTGTACAAGATACTACATTTCTTGTGACTATGGCACCGTAAACCCTGCATCGTTTGGGCTTTGGGGACTATCCGACGGCGTGTGGTATCGGCTTCGCGAGTATTACTGGGCATCACGTAGAGAGGGCGCGCAAAAAACCGACGAGGAGTATTACTGTGAACTTAAAAAGTTAGCAGGCGGACTTCCCGTAACAGCGGTTATTTGTGACCCGTCGGCAGCGTCCTTTATCACGTTAATAAGGCGGAAAGGTGAATTTCAGGTAATTCCAGCTAAAAACGATGTGCTTGACGGAATCCGTCGGGTGTCGGATGTTTTGAGAGAGGGGAAAATTAAGATTTGCCACGGCTGTGACGATACGGTGCGCGAGTTTTCGCTTTACCGTTGGGACGAGGGTGCTTTGCGTGATTGTCCCGTCAAGGAAAACGACCACGCGATGGACGATATACGGTACTTTGTTTCAACCGTTATGTATAAAGTTCAGCCGATGAGTGTTGCAGTTGCTGCGAAAAGAAGTCAGTGAGACTTCGGAAAGGAAAACAATGGGTACAAAATTAAAACCGGAGAATAAAAAAACGGCAACCGTCGTTGAGACCGACCGCGAATCACGTCAGCCATTTTCGGTCTTAAACCGTAAAGCAGTGCTGTCGCGACCTGAATTTGAGGTGTTTGATGCTATCCGTGAGGCAGTGCCGGTAGTCAGTGCGGCAATTGAAAAAATTATCCGTTTGGTTGGTAATTTTACGGTTGAGTGTGACAGTTCATCTGCCGAAAGGGAGTTGGAATTGTTTTTAAATAACATTCCGACCGGTGCGTGCAACCGTGGTATAGGTAGTTTTGTGGGCAGTTTTTTAGACAGTCTTTTGATGTACGGTACAGCCGTGCGTGAAATTGCCTGCACAAAGTCGGGGCATATTGCAGGGGTTTATAATGCGCCGTTAAAGGGTATTGAAATATTAAAAGGT
>JAZRSW010000098.1:0-4657 GCA_045651745.1 Acutalibacteraceae bacterium | reverse complement strand
CAAGGCACAAACGTTGTCAATAACCCAAGTGATTTTATCGGTATAAACGGAGCGTATCTTTATTCGGGTGATAATCTTAAACGAAAAACTATATCCTTAGTAGGTCACACATTGGTTTTGGCTCCGCACGAGGGGCTTGTTGATTCGGCAACGTGGATTAAATGCCGTTCTAAGTGCTTAAACAATCAAAGTGTTGCACGTCCTATCAAGGCAAAAGCAACCTGGCTTGCGGGCAAAATCAAATGTGCCAACTGTGGATATGCTTTAACAGCTAAGATTTATAAGTGCAAAACTAAGTCCGATAACCGTTATTATCTCTGCACAAACAAATATCACTCCGGTGGCTGTAACTTTGGCTCACTGGACGCTGATGTTGTAGATGATATTGTATTTAAGGAAATGCAGAAGAAATTAGCGGAGTTTCAAACACTGTCAAAGAAAAAGCAAGACGGCTGTAACCTGCAAGTTGTAAAACTTAAAACACGCATAGAAGAGATTGACAAAGAAATATCCTCTTTGCTCGAAAAAATCGCTTCGGCAAATGATACGGTGATGCAGTACATAAACAACCGTGTTGCCGAGCTCGATGCCGAGAAGAAAGAACTCGGAGCTGAGATTGTATCGCTTGACAATAACCATACAAACGATGTGGGAGAAATCAGCGGATATTTTGAGCATTGGGATGAACTGTCGGTGAGCGACAAAATCACGGTGGTTGACTGCCTGATAGAGCGCATAACCGCCTCAAAAGAAAGCATTGAAATCAAGTGGAAAATATAAAATTTTTTATTGCAAAAGCATTCTACTGTGATTGTTCAGGTGAAGGTTTGAGATTATTAACCGATAAGCTCAATGAAAAGAATTTCTATGAAATCAACCCGAGTTTTGACAAGTAAAACAAACCCGCCAAGTGAAAACTTGGCGGGTTTACTGTTATTTTATAATTCCATTAATAATCTCTTTGATTTTTGCTAAACGGATTTCGGCATCTTCCTTGGTTTTGTCCTTAATTGAATAGTAAACCTTAATCTTGGGTTCTGTGCCGGAGGGTCTTACTGCGAGCCAAGAGCCGTCATTCAAAACGAACTTCAATACGTTTTCTTTAGGCAAGTCGCGAACGCCCAAACTAAAATCAACCAACTCTTTGATTCCGTCAAAGAGGGCAGTGCCGGTTTTTCTGAATGTTCTCATAAGCTCCTGGATTTTCTCTGCACCGTCTTTACCTTTAAGTGTGAAACTATCCTGCGTGTCTAAATAATAGCCATATTCAGCGTATAATTCATTTAAGCCGTCAACCAATGTCTTACCCTGGTTCTTGTACCAAGCAGCCATTTGACAGATAAGCATTGACGCTACGACGGCATCTTTATCTCTTGCGTGTGTGCCGATGAGGTAGCCGTAGGACTCCTCATAACCCATAACGTATTCCTGAGAGCCGTCTGCTTCATACTTGTTCATTTTGTTTCCAATGTACTTAAAACCTGTGAGGGTTTCTTCAACAAGTAAGCCATTTTTTCTTGCAATATCTGCACCGATTTCGGATGTTACAATTGTTTTTATTAAAGTTGATTTATTGTTTAAAGTATCCTTCTTCAAATTAACTATAAAGTTAACGAGCATTGCGCCTGTTTGGTTGCCGGAGAATAAAACATACTCGTCGTTAGCTTTAACAGCTATACCGACGCGGTCACAGTCGGGGTCGGTGCCCAAAACCAAATCAGCACCGATTTCTTTTGCTTTTTCAATAGCAATAGTGAGTGCCGCCTTGTCTTCGGGGTTGGGACTGCGAACAGTAGAGAAGTTGCCGTCTGGCATTTCCTGCTCTTTAACAATAGTGACGTTCATTCCGTCAAGAATTCTCTGTACGGGAACACAACCTGTGCCGTGAAGGGGAGTGTAAACAATTTTTAAGTCTGATTTTTCGGTGTAGAGTGATTGTTTAGCGATTTCTTTTAAAAATTCACCTAAAACGTTTTCTCCGATTAACTCAATATTGTTTTGAGAGTCAGAGAAGGGGATAGTTGAATAATCTGTGATTTTATTAATAAAATCAGTTGCCGATTTCGAGTCTTCGGTACATAGCTGACAACCCGTGTTATCGTAAACCTTGTATCCGTTGTACTCTTTCGGGTTGTGAGACGCGGTAATCATTATGCCGATTGAACAACCTAAAAATCTCGTTGTAAATGACAAAACGGGCACGGGAACGAAAATGTCATAAAGATATACTTTAAATCCGCAGGAAGCAAAAATACCTGCAGCAGTTTTTGCAAAGAATTTAGAGTTATTACGGGTATCGTAAGCAATAGCAACCGAAAGATTGTCGGGGTGTTTGGCTTTTGCAAACTGTGCAACACCGAATGACGCTAAACCAACGGTATATTTATTCATACGGTTCGAGCCTGCACCCATAACACCACGCATACCGGCAGTACCAAACTCAAGGTCTTTATAAAAGCGGTCTTCAATTTCTTTTTCATCGGTAACCGATAGCAATTCCGCTTTAGTTTCTTCATCAAATTTTAACCATTGTTCATATTTTTCTTGATAGGTCATTTTATTTCCTCCGTGAAGAATAGTTATAGTCATATTATAATGTTTAGATATATTAAAGTCAAGTGACATACACTGTTGAAAAATTAAATCTACTGACGAATATAGTTTTACTTGCTTATTTTTAAAAAGTGATATATAATATATTCATAAATTTTGAATTTTGAAAAGGGAAGTGCTGATTATGTTTCATCTTGCGGTTGACATCGGTGCATCCAGCGGACGTCATATTGTCGGTTGGTTGGAAAACGGTGTTATGAAATATGAGGAAGTTTACCGTTTTTATAACGGTCTTGACGACGTTGACGGTACTCTTTGTTGGAATACTGAGCGTTTGTTTACCGAAATCGTTAACGGTATGAAAAAGTGCGCCGAGGTTGGCAAAACTCCCTCTACTATGGCTATTGACACCTGGGGTGTTGACTTTGTTTTGCTAGATAAGGACGGCAAAATGGTCGGCAACTCGGTAGGATACCGCGATTCAAGGACCGAGGGTTACGTTGAAAAAGCTTTTGAAACAATGTCCAAACGTGCTTTATATGACGAAACTGGTTTGGGTACTAATACATTTAACACCTTGTTCCAGTTGATTTCATTAAAAGACAATCACCCTGAACAATTAGAGGAAGCAGTCGATTTCCTTATGATTCCTGATTATTTTGTTTATCTTTTGACGGGCAATATGTTTAACGAATATACTAATGCCTCAACAACTGAACTTTTAGACGTTAAAACTAACGCCTGGTCTGAAAAGATATTAGATACATACGGAATTAAAAAGAGTATTTTCAGAGAGCTATCAATGCCGGGTACAGTTGCCGGTAAGTTATTGCCTGAGATTAAAGATAAGGTCGGTTACGACCTTGATGTTGTTCTTGCCGCATCCCACGATACTGCTTCGGCTGTTATGGCAGTGCCTTCAAACGGCGATAACGTAATGTATATCAGTTCAGGTACATGGTCATTGATGGGCATTGAATCATTAACTCCGCAACTTGCCGATATTTGTATGGAACATAGTTTCACTAACGAAGGCGGATATGACTATCGTTACAGAGTTCTTAAAAATATTATGGGTCTTTGGATGATTCAGAATGTTAAAAAGGAATTGGACGATAAATACTCATTTGCCGAGCTTTGCGATATGGCAGCTGGTAACGCCGATTTCCCGTCAATTGTAGATGCTTTAGATAATCGTTTCCTGGCACCTAAAAATATGATAGAGGAAATTAAGGCTTGCTGTAAGGATACCAACCAACCTGTTCCTGAAGCAATAGGTGAGATTACTGCTGTTATTTATAACAGTTTGGCGGTTTGCTACCGCGACTGCGCTAATGAGATTGAGCAGTTTACGGGGAAAAAATATCCTGCAATCAATATTATTGGCGGTGGAAGTAACGCTGATTACCTTAACCGCATTACTGCAAAGGTTTCAGGCAGAACTGTTTTGGCAGGTCCTTCCGAAGCTACTGCAATCGGTAATCTTATGGCGCAAATGCTTAGCGTAGGAGAGTTTGAGGACTTGAGCGAAGCTCGTGAATGTGTAATTAAATCTTTTGAGATTAAAACCTATAACTAAACTAAAAAGCCACCGAAAATTCGGTGGCTTTTATCATTATTCATCGTCGCTTAACATCAATAATATACCTTGTTTTTTTGCTTCTGATAATTCGCGGAAGTTTTTAATGAGTTTTTGTTCCTCTTCGCTTAAAATCCATTCTTCATTGTCAATTTCGGTGTTATAACCGATTTTAGTTGATAGTGTCGGTTGGTAAACTCGCGGGCCACCTCCGACATTATACAAATTGTTTTCATTACCGAAAATTATATAATCGCTCGTAACCTTATAAAAATCACAAAGTTTCTTAAGTATTGTGAGCGGGAGTTCAGTATCGGTTTCATAGCGAGCGTATGTATCGCGGTTTATTTCAATAGCGTCCGCAATGCCGGTTTGTGTTTTATTTGCTTTTTTGCGAAGTTCAACCAAACGTTGTCCGATTTCGGTTCTTTCTGTATCTTTTGCCATAATTGTCTCCTTGATATTTATACTTGACTAAATTTGAAAATATTGTTATAATGATTTTTGCTTTCAAGCTGGAGTGGC
>JAZRSW010000097.1:0-19954 GCA_045651745.1 Acutalibacteraceae bacterium | reverse complement strand
TATAAAACTAAAAACCGAGCGTAATCGCTCGGTTTTTTTACATTACACATTAGGTATCAGCAACACTGAATTACATACTGTTTCTTCATTGTCTAAACCATTTGCTTCACAAATCTTTTTAGGACAGGTGCAATATTTTCTCGCAATATCCCACACAGTTTCGTTTTCGGGATAGTATAAAATCATTGCAGTATCAGAATCTTTATATACTATGCCGTCAAAATCGACCGATATTCCTACTACTGCCTTAATTGATTGAACAGAATATACCGTCGCGGTAATTTTTAGTTCAACCGATATTTCAATTGTACCTTCTGCGCTCAAAGAATATTGAATTGCGACAACTGAAATCTGTGGACGACATCTTAAATTATCAATTTCCCTGTTTAACTCATAACGATACTCATAATCAATCGGTCGTTCAAAATATGTAGGTTTACCCTCACCGTCAACTCCTAAAATAAACACATTAACAGTACCTTTAATAAGTACGCAATTATTATCCTTTGCAGTATGGTCAACCGAAGACTTACTCCAAATATCCCAAATTTCTGTTAATGTATCACCAAACTCCATTTTCTTTTTACATACATAATTTTCATACACATTATCTAAAACAACTTCGGCATTAATATTATCATACTTAATATCCGCGTTGTATTTTCCTGTAAAAGCGTCAACTACAACAATGTTATTTTCAAGGCAATAAGGTATAACCTGAACTCCCAATCTTGTCTCAAAGGCAATATTTCTGACTTCTCCATCAAGTCCTGTTTTGGGGTGAATTTCAAAACACTCCACCTTAACTGAAGACTCAAAGTTCGGATTTTCACATTCTAATGGACAATCAAAAATTTGTGAAAAACCTTTGATTTCGGTTAATAAAATTGGCTTATTTGATTGTGTAGGACAGTATAAAATCTCAAGTTTAATATCACCCTTTACAACTACCTTACCGCTTATGAATTTACATTCTGTTATAGTTGCAGTTGCTGAGTTTCGTATCACTTTTTCAATAGCGGGTGCATTTTGAGATATTTGAATCTCATCCTCAATAAACACGCTTTTATTTAGTGAATCATAAAACTTTAAAAAAGGTTTTTCTGCAGTTTTTAGATATACACTCTCACAATCAGTTGACGACAATATTGACTTATTATCTACGCTATCAACACTGACGGACAACGCCAGTGAGCCGTGTACCTCAACCTTTCGGGGCGCTATAGCCTTACTGTTCATATAACCGACAAAAGGTTGAACAGAAATGCATCCGTTTTCGGGTACTTCTGCATCCTGCGACTTTGTAAAAGGATAGATATGGGTATAACTGTTGATTTTATCGTCACTGCCGTAATAAAGAAGCGACAAAACGACCTGACCACCGATACCAACCCTATTTTCGTTACACTGCGAGGACATAATATTAATTTCGGGAATAACCTTTAAAATTTTAACGATTTCGGGATAATAATCGGGTAGTGTAAAATCGGTATCTACGCTTTGTTCCAAATTAGATTCATATACTCTTTTAAATGAACTTACTGTTAGGTCAGTTTTATTAAATTCCATAATTTATGCTCCTTAAAATTAAGTTTTAATTATATTTATTCGGATACTTCTAAAAATATAACAAAAGCCACGGTTTTTGCCGTGGCTTTTGTTTTTTAATTTATGTATTTTCCTTTTTAATTTTAAAGATTGCTCGTAATAATCCGCTAAACAATTTAGGACTTTTGATAACTACTACTTTCAAATAAAACACTCCCACTTAACATTTACTGAAAATACCGAGAACGATTAAAGCGATTGTTAATATTGCGATAACTAAACCCGATGTACAAAAATATGACATTACCAACCCTGTACCAAACGCTACGGCAATAACGCCAAATCCACTACAACAACCTCTATGTCGCATAAAAAACACCGCCTTCACTTCTCTTACGCCATTATATGCTAAGAAACAAAAGCGGTGAAAAATTTATATATTTTTATTTACAGTCATCAAAATCAAAGTCCCGTCTTTGACAGAAACTGTAACTAAACCGTCCGCCTCATTGCTTACGCCGACAGGAAATGACGGTGAAATTATTGCGTCAATCAACGGATAATCAGCACCGACGATATCAACACCTTTTGCTCCGTTTGAAATACTGAAAACCGACAGATATTTATCGCGTGTGAGCTCTAATGTTATTGATTTGTTTTTTATAGCATAAACTTCAAATCCACAACAAACTGCCTTAACCATTTCAGTATCGCAATTATCACAAAGCCATACCAAAGACTGCAACATTGCTAAATTTTGGTCGGGACGCGAGCCGTAACCACCAAAAATGAGGAATTTTTTTAATCCACGCTCAACACCGCAACGCAAAGCATACAAAAGGTCGGTATCATTCTTTTTGGTAGGTAATTTTAACACATTAACATCGGTTGGAATTTCGCCTAGATACGAATCAAAATCACCCACAATTAAATCAGGAACAATTCCAACTGCTTCGGTATATTTTAAGCCACTATCGGCAACTATAACAAAATCGGTTGCCGAGATTTCGCAAAAACTTTTTGTATCACAGTCTCCACCTGCTACTATAACACAATGATTTTTCACTTTTTATTTAACTCCCAAGGTTTAATTTTTTTTAAGTCCTCATACATAGATGCGTAACTTTCAATTCGCGACTGTGCAACTTCACCGTTTTTCACAGCATCTAAAACTGCGCATCCCGGTTCGTTGACGTGGGTACATGACGAGAATTTGCAACTACCAAAATATTCAGAAAATTCAAGGAAACAGAATTTGAGTTCATCTTTATCATTAAGGTCAAAATCAATCAACTCTAATGTGGAAAATCCCGGTGTATCGGCAACGTATCCATCTAAAACTTTAAAAAGTTCAACAGTTCTTGTAGTATGTTTACCTCGTCCAAGTTTTTCACTAACAACACCGGTTGATAATGAAACCCCTTCTAAAAGCCTATTTAGTAGGCTCGATTTTCCTACACCTGAGTTACCACAAAACGCCGATAATGATGATTTCAGTTCACCTTTTATCCCATCTACGCCCTCGCCGGTTTCGGCTGAAACTACAAAAACCTTGTAGCCGATTTTTTTATATACGTCAGGCAGGTCACCAAAATCGCCCAAATCTGCTTTATTGAACACCAAAACAGGTTCAACATCGATATGCTCGCAAATTGCTATCATACGGTCAATAAGCAAAGGATTAGCGCTTGGCACAACCGACGACGACACTATGAACAACTTATCAAGATTGCTGATTGGCGGACGTACAAGGTAATTTTTACGTTCAAATATATTTTCAATAACACCTTTTTCGCCGTTTACAGATATTTCTACTCTATCTCCTGCCGAAGGTGAAATTCCACTTTTACGAAACGACCCTCTTGGTTTACATTCATATACCTTATCGCCGGCCTCCACATAGCAGAAGCCGGCAATAGATTTTATGATTATTCCTTCGAGTCTTACACTATCAAAACTCATGCATCAGTACCTGAAGAGCTTGAGTTTGTATCTGATGAAGCAGGTTCATCAGATAAATACTTATCAAGCGCTTCCTCGTCAACCTTGACTGATTCTGTTTTGGTTTCAGCGTTAATAGTGTAAGTTAACGCCTTATCGACAGTACCGTCAGAGAAAACGATGTTAATATAAAGTGTAGCGGTCTTTTCGGTAATACCTGAAACAGTGACATTCCAACTACCGTCATAATCTTTGATTTTAACATCAATTTTATCCTTAATAATACCGCCAATTTGAGCCTCTAACGTTACTGAATAGTTTTCCTTAAAGTTCTTCGGCAAATCATCGACCTTAACAACGTGAGTATAACTTGTTTTACCGGTGCTTACGGTAAGGTTAACCGCAGTACCTTTAGGAATAGTAGGATTAGCCTTAAAATCAGGGTCTTGGGTTAAAACAATATCTTTTGCCTTACCGCCGTCTTCATACTTAATCTCACCGACAGCAAGACCTGCGGCTTCAAGTTTTTTCTTTGCGTCTTCTAAAGAATATCCACTGCAATCAACGTTATTAACGTATTTAATTTCAGGACCAATACTGATATAAACATCAATTGTAGCGCCGTAATAGGCCTTACCGCCTTCGGCAGGGTTGGTAGAAATTACGTGGTCAACAGCCACAGTTGCATCGTGCTTTTTAATAGGATTAATATTAAAGCCAACCTTTTTAAGTTGAATTTTTGCCTCATTTTCACTTAAATTATAAACACGAGGAATTTCTATTAACTCACTGCCACGACTGATAACAAGCTTGATTTTTTGGGTTTTCTTTATAGTTCTACCTTCATCAAGGTTCTGACTAATTACAGTACCTGCAGGAACTTCGGAATTTTCAACATAATCTAATTCAAAATTAAATTCGTCAGCATACTGGAACTCAACATCCTGAACGGTCATGCCAATAAAATTAGGTACAGTAACCGTTTCAGATGTATCCTTTGTAAAGCTTTTGAAAATAATAACTCCAACAACAATAGCGGCAATAATAAACGCAACCGCAATACCTGCAAGAATAGGAATTACCGGTGACTTTTCGTCATCATCATAGTCATAATCGTCGTCTTCTCTTAAATTACGAGACTGCTCTGATTTTTCCAATACACCGCCGAGTAAATCTGCATCATTGACCGCGTCAACAAAACGTGTCGGTTCATTGTCAACAAAATAAGTATACTCAAATACCATATCAGGACTTCTGCGAAACTCCTCCAAATCGCGAAGCATCTCGGCAGCAGAACGGTAACGCTTAGCAACGTCCTTTTGCATAGCGTGCATTGTAATCTGCTCTAATCCCACAGGGATACTCTCATTTATATCACGGGGTAAAACAGGGTCTTGCTGTAACTGCATAATAGCGACCGAAACAGCACTCTCAGCCTCAAACGGCAACTGACCTGTCAACATTTCATAAAGCATAACACCAACAGAGTAAATATCTGCCTTTTCGTCAGTTAACTCGCCCCTTGCTTGTTCGGGACTGATATAATGCACCGAACCTATAGCCTTATCAGTCATAGTTTTATGTTCACTGCGGGCAAAACGAGCAATGCCAAAATCGGTAACTTTTATAGTACCATCGGACAAAAGCATAATATTCTGCGGTTTTACATCGCGGTGAACGATACCTTTATCGTGAGCATGCTGTAATGCGCGAAGTACCTGAATTGTAAGATAAACAGCATCTTTCCAACGAAGACTCTGCTGTCTTTCAATATACTGCTTTAAGGTAATACCGTCAACATATTCCATAACGATATATTGAATAAGGTCACCAAAACTAACATCATAAACCTTTACAATGTTAGGGTGATTTAAAACCGCGATAGCTTTAGACTCGTTCTTAAAGCGGGTAATAAATTCTTCGTTAGAGATATACTCCTCTTTAAGAATTTTAACCGCAACGATTCTATCCTCGATACAGTCGTATGCCTTATAAACAACAGCCATTCCGCCTACACCGATTATCTCGCGTATCTCATACCTTCCGTCAAGTCTTTTGCCGACAAATTTGTCCATAATCAACATCCAATCTTAAAATTAGAATATTATTTATTTTCAAAAACAACTGCGGTAATATTGTCACCGCCGCCGTTTTCATTAGCCACACTAACCAACAACTCTGATTTTTCGCTGTTGTCAGACGAAGATTTTAGTATCTTCACAATGTCCGAATCGGCAACAAAGTTTGTTAATCCGTCAGTACAAAGTAAAATAATTTCGCCTTCATTTAAGTCGTATACGTTAAACTCGGGTTCAATTATCTCATCAACGCCTAACGCCCTTGTAATAACGTTCTTTCTCGGGTGGAAACGAGCTTCTTCAACTGTAAGTTTTCCATCCTCAATCATCGATTGAACAATCGAATGGTCACGAGTAATTTGGAAGAACTCATCACCCGATAAAACATAGGCGCGGCTATCGCCAGCATGAATAAAATATGCCGTTTTTCCGATAACCAAACAGGCAACAATTGTGGTGCCCATGCCACTGAATTCGGCATTCTCCTTAGACTTATCAAAAACACGTATATTAGCAGATACAACCGACGAACGAAGTAAATTCATAATAGAATGTTCTGTCATATTAGGTCTTAATCCTGCTTTTATGGCTGCGGAAAAATGGTCAGCCGCAAGTCTAGTCGCAATATCACGGCTGTTTGCACGGCCCATACCGTCACAAACAACAGCCCAAGATATACCGTCATCAGTCATACCAATCTGAAAAGCATCCTGATTACTGTTTCTGACTATACCTTTATCGGAATATCCTGATACTAACATTTTCCGCACCCCCATTCATTTTAAATAATATTTTATTATTCCTCTAAAGCCTTACCGCGAAGTTGTCCGCAAGAAGCGTCAATATCCTGCCCAAGTGTTCTTCTTATCGTGGTATTTATGCCGAGGCTATTTAACAATTTACAAAAATGCTCAACTCTTTGCCGTTCCGGTTTTTTATAAGAATTTTCCTTTACCGGATTAATCGGTATTAAATTAACGTGGCAAAGCATCCCCTTTAAAAGCCTCGCTAATTCTTTAGCATTTTCATCACTGTCATTCACACCACTTACAACTGCATATTCAAATGATATGCGACGGCCGGTGACTTTAATATAGTCTTTGCACGCCTTTATTAGCGTTGCTACATTCCATTTCTTATTAACACGCATCATTGTGTCTCGAATTTTGTCATTCGGTGCATGAAGTGAAATGGAAAGTGTAATTGGCAAATTTTCTTCAGCCAAGCGGTATATTCCCGTTACAACTCCAGATGTTGAAACCGAGATGTGTCTTAGACCTATATTAAGACCGTTTTCATGCGAAACCAATTTCAAGAACCTGATTACGTTTTCAAGGTTATCCATCGGCTCCCCCATACCCATAAGTACGACGTTGGAAATCCTAATATTCAAGTCGCGCTCAGCAGTCGTAATTTGAGCCAACATTTCGGAAGCAGACAAACTTCTTTTAAGTCCCTGCAACCCTGAAGCGCAAAAACTACACCCCATTCGGCAACCGACCTGAGTAGATATGCAAATGGAATATCCGTGGTTATATTTCATAACCACCGATTCGACATACTCTCCATCGTACATTTCATATAAGTATTTTACAGTATCATCTATACAAGATTCAAGTCTTTTTTTTACTTTTGCGGTTACAATATAGTAACCTTCTTGTAATGTAAGGCGTAAATTCGACGGAATGTTAGTCATTTCGTCAAAATCACTTACACCTGACTGTAACCATTTGAATATTTGCCCTGCCCTGAACTTTGGCTGATTTAAAGAAACCATTAGTTCTTGGAGTTCAGACAAATACATTGATTTAATGTCAATTTTATTCACTGGTTTTCCTCTTTAAAACACAAAAATAGAATCCGTCACTATCATTAATCTGCGGAAATAATGTCTGTTCTGAAACAATCTCAAAATCTTTATTTTCACACAAAAACTTATCAACAACCTCGCGGTTTTCAACCTGACGCAACGTGCAGGTTGAATACATAATTTGACCGTCAGGTTTTAAATATTTAACCGAGGTTTTAAGTATTTCTAACTGAATCGCAGGTAATTCCGAAAACTCGTCAAGGCTTTTATACTTGATTTCAGGCTTACGACGAATAACACCGAACCCCGAACAAGGTACATCACACAAAACACGGTCGAACTGACCCAAATTTTCATTATATTCCGTTGCATCATTCTGAAAAGTTGTCAAATTACTGATATTAAGCCGTTTTGCACCGCTTTCAATCAACCCTGCACGTTTTTCATAAAGGTCACAGGAAACAATTTTGCCACCAATTCCTGCATACTGTGCAGCGGTAAAACTCTTACCGCCCGGTGCGGCACAAACGTCTAAAACGCTCATTCCTTCTTTAATACCAAGATTAGCGATAGCAATTTGCGATGCCAAATCCTGCACGAAGAACTCACCCTTTTTGAACTCGGGCAACCGTTCAACACTGCCTGCGCCTTTTATGGTAAAAGCGCCGTCCAACGAAGCGTTTTCGCACGTTATACCCTTTTCGGTCAAGGTGTCAAACAAACCGTCATTATCAACAAAACTGTTTATTCGGCAATAAAGTTTTGGTGACTCTAATGAAGATTTTAAATACCCTTGAGCCGATTCTTTGCCATAATCCTTAATCAAACATTCGGCTAACTCATTAGAACAAGAGTATCTAAAACTCAAATCTTCACAATCCTCAATTGACTGCAAAATATCGTTCTTTGACTTTGCAATTTTACGAAGCACTGCATTTGTAAACCCTACGGCAAACTTTTGTTTTGAGGATTTAACAATCTTCACCGACTCATTCACTGCGGCGGATTCGGGTATTTTATCCATAAACAACAGTTGATACGCGCCTACTCGCAAAACCGACAATATAAATGGATGAGTTTTGCTAAAGCCACTCCCTGCCATATCTTTTAAAATCTTATCAAGCGTGATTTTGCGCTGCAAAACACCATAAATCAACATACTTGCAAGTTTTGCGTCATTTGGGGTTAAACCCGCCTCTTTTATTGCAACATCGGTGGCAATATTAGAGTAACTAGCCTCACGTTCAACTTCGGATAAAACCTTAACTGCAACTTTTCTTGCACTACTCACAGTTTTGTACCAACCTTAATTTGATAACCGTTAACAAGGTCTTTAGCGGTCATTCTTCCCTTACCCTCGGGCTGTAATTCTTCCAAAATAAGCGTGGTATTATCCTTGCAGGCAACCTCAATACCGTTTTTAATATCAACAACGGTGCCAATTTCAGCAGAGGTACCGTCACCTACAGTTGCTTTCAAAATCTTAACCCTTTTGCCGTTGAAAATAAACTGTGCAGACGGCCAAGGTGTAAATGCACGAATTAAACAATCTGTTTCAAAAGCAGTTTTTGTAAAGTCGACAAAACCCATTTCTTTTTTGATAATAGGTGCATAGCACACACCCTCTTCAGGTTGTTTAATCGGTGTAATTGTGCCTTTTTCCAAACCTTCAACAGTATTCACAAGCAAATCAGCACCAATTTGTGCCAAGCGGTCGTGCAGTGTTTCAAAAGTATCAGTATTGGTAATTTCGCTTTCGGCAGTAAGTAACATATCGCCTGTATCCATACCAACATCCATCATCATTGTTGTAACACCGGTCTTTTTGTCACCACAATAAATTGCCCACTGTATAGGCGAAGCGCCTCTGTGCCTCGGCAACAGTGAAGCGTGTCCGTTTACGCAACCGAATTTAGGTAAATTTAAAATACGCTCGGGCAAAATTTTACCGTAAGCCACAACCGCTATTAAATCGGGTTTTAAATCTTGTAGCAGTTCATAAGCCTCATCAGTTTTAACCAAAGTCGGCTGATATACTGTCAAACCGTGTTGTTCTGCAAAAACCTTAACAGGCGGCGGTGTTAGTACCATTTTTCTACCCTGCGGTTTATCGGGTTGAGTAAAAACACCTACTATTTCGTGTCCCGCATTCACCAAAGCCTCAAGCGAGCCAACGGCAAAGTCGGGCGTTCCCATAAAAACAATTCTCATTTATCTCACCATCTTGCTTGCACGGTCTTTATATATAATACCGTCTAAGTGGTCAATTTCGTGTTGGAAAGCACGGGCTTTCAAACCCTCTCCCGATACTGTAAAGGTATTACCAAATCTGTCTTGAGCACGAACTGTAACCTTCATTGCCCTTTTTACAATTCCGCTTTCACCGGGGCAAGAAAGACAGCCTTCAGTTCCCTCTTGCTCACCCTCCATTGTTTCAATAACGGGATTTACAAGTTCAATAAGACCATCACCAACGTCAACGATACAAACTCTACGTAAAATACCAACCTGCGGCGCGGCAAGACCGACACCCTCGGCTAAATACATAGTTTCTTTCATATCGTCGAGCAAGGTTGCTAACTTTTCATCAAACTGTAACACACTGCGACAGACCTTACGTAAAATGGGGTCGCCCTCTTTAACTATATTTCTGATTGCCATAATATTCTCCTATATAATACTATCTGGATTGACGTTGACCGATGCCGTTACCTTTTTTGAAAAGGCTGATTTACCGTATTCGGCAATTACGGTTGACATCATTTCCTTAAAGCGTTTTGTGTTTTTATACTTAATTATTAACTTATAGCGATAACTGTTATTCACCTTAGGCACTGCGGCGGCAGTCGGTCCTAAAGTAATTAGTTTTACATCACTAAATTCACCCGAAACGGCTGATTTTAGCAGTTCAAAATAACATTTTGCCGCATCTTCGGTGTATTTACGTTCTTGACCCGAAAATGACACTGTTGCAATATCGCAGTAAGGCGGATAAATCATTAATCTACGGGTCATTATTTCGGAATTGTAAAAACTTTCATAATCCTGACGAGATGCTAATGATAGAACAACACTATCGGGCTCATTAGTCTGAATAACGGCAGTACCTTTATCATCACCGCGACCCGAACGTCCGACAACCTGAGTCAACAGTGAAAAAGTACGCTCATAACTTCTGAAATCGCTACTATGAAGTGCAACATCAGCATTAAGCACACCGACAACGGTAACTTTTGGGAAATCGAGTCCCTTGGCTACCATTTGAGTACCCAACATAATGTCGTATTTCAAATCTGCAAACGCTTTTAAATTGTTTTCATAATCACTTCTTGTTGAAGTGCTGTCAGCATCCATACGAAGTATACGTGCGTTCGGGAAAAGCGACTGCAACTCTGCCTCTGCCTTTTGAGTTCCCAATCCTGAATATTTCATACGCTCGCTACCGCAATTAGGACATTTATCGGTATACGGCAACGATTTCCCGCAATAGTGACACATCAATCGGTTATTAGCATTATGATACGTCAATGAAATACTGCAGTTGTCACAGTTTAAAACCGTACCGCACTGTGTACAAGAAACATACGTATTAAAACCACGGCGGTTAAGCAATAAAATTGCCTGCTTACCGTTTTCCAAAGCCTCTGAAATGCGGTCATACAGTAAATTACTGATAATACCGGTATTGCCTTTTGCGGTTTCTTCACGCATATCTACGGTTTCAACCGTCGGCAACACTGCATTTCCAAAACGGCTTTTCAGTTTATACAACCGATATTTCCCAGTTTGTGCTAAACTGAATGTTTCAACCGACGGGGTTGCCGAAGATAAAATCAAAAGTCCTTTAGATTTGGCAACACGCCACCTCGCAATATCACGAGCGTGGAAAAAAGGACTCATTTCTGACTTATAGGTATGCTCCTGTTCCTCGTCCATTATGATAAGTCCGACATCACTAAACGGCGCAAAGACTGCCGAGCGTGTACCGACGGCAATTAACGCCTCACCGCGTTTTACACGTTTCCACTCGTCAAGACGTTGACCTTGTGACATAGCACTGTGAAACACCGCAACCTTTTTACCGAAACGGCGGTGGAAAATACCCAAAGTTTGAGGTGTCAACGCGATTTCAGGCACCATAACGATAACACCGCGGCCACTATTTGCGACTTCCTCACACATTTTAAGGAAAACTTGCGTCTTACCTGAGCCTGTAACACCGTAAAGCAACGAAGTTACGCCATTTGGCTCTAAATAATCCTTTTTTAAGCCATCGAAAGCCATTTGTTGACTTTCCGTCAAAACTGCGGGAGGTTCGGGTTTAAAATCAGCCTCATTATAAGGATTACGGTAGTATTCTTGCTCAAAAACTTCAATAATACCTTTTTTAGAAAGCCCATTTACAACCGCAACAGTAAGACCGGTAAAATAGCAAAGTTCCTTAACCGAGCAACAACCGATATCCTTTAATACCGCAACAAGTTGCTTTTGTTTAGGCGTCAATTTAATACCGGATAAATCTTCTGCCAAATCGGTCAGACGCACCATTTTTAAGGATGCATCACCCACTGCCCTTACAGCAGTTCCGCTACGTACCGCAAAGCCTTTGGAAATCAGTTTTTCCATTAACCCACAGTCGTCCTGCAACTCTAATGCTTTATAAACCGACTCTTTAGTGACGATTTTTGATTTGAGCAAAATATCGGCAAGCGGTTTTAGTTCGTCATTCAAATCAGTATAAATCTCTTGAGCATTTTCGCTTAATTCATATTCCTGACGAACTTTGTAGTTTATACCCGGTGGCAACAAAACGCGAATGGCATTATACCACGTGCAAAAGGTTTCGATGCGAATATATCTAGCCAATTCGAGCATCTCTTCACTCAAAATCGGCTCGTCATCTAAAACACTTATAATAGATTTTAGTTTCTTGGTTTCATCGAACTCGGAATAACCTAAAATAACGCCTGTTTTTCTGACATTTCCGTTACCAAAAGGCACTAATACGCGACAACCAACCTGTGCTTTGTCACCTAAAATTTCAGGCACAAAATAATCATATGGCTTGTCGATTAAATAAACCGTCTGGTCCACAGCAACGCTGACAATAATCGGTTTATCCACGGCAAGCCACATCCTTTTCTAAAAAATAAAATTTAAAAACAGAAATTATTCCTCATTACCCAAAACAGCGGTTGCCATTTGGTCCATAGCCAAGGTTACAGGTTTTTCGATAATAATTTCACCATTATCCTGAGCCTCTTTTGCAATTTCGCGTGCAGTTTTAGCAACGTCTAAAACGAGCTTGTAACGGCTCTCTGTGTTTTCAATAAGTACTCCAATTGAAGGGTTAAGCATAATTTTTCTCCATTCTGCCAGTATTTGGCTTAAAATTTATTTTAAAATATTTTCTAACAAATCAGTATTGCGGTCGACCTTTAAACGTTCGTTTAAAATTATCGACTGAACATCCTCAACCGCCTTAGTTAAATCGTCATTAATTACTATGTAATCATATTCATTGGCTCTTGCCATTTCGGCTTTAGCCTCTGCCAAACGCTTTTCAATAACTTCTTTAGTTTCGGTACCGCGACCGGTTAAACGGTTTTTTAAAACCTCAAACGACGGTGGAGCAATAAAAATACTGTAACTGTCGGCACAGTTTTTACGAACATTTGCAGCACCGTTAACGTCAACTTCGAGTATAATCTCCCCGCCCGAAGCAATGCACTTTTCAACAGGTGCTTTCGGTGTTCCGTAATAGTTATCACAGTACACGTTATACTCTAATAAAGCGTTTTCTTTAATCATTAACTCGAACTTTTCGCGGGAAATAAAGTTGTATTTTTCGCCCTCTACTTCTCCGTCACGCATATTACGTGTTACGCTCGAAATCGAAAACTCAACCTCGGGCATTTTTTTGAAAAGTTCTTTTAAAACGGTATCTTTTCCCGAACCCGACGGACCTGAAATGATAATTAACGCGCCTTTATTCATCCTCGTCATCCTCCATATCATCGGTATCGGTTTCCTCTAATCTCGCGGCAACCGTTTCGGACTGTAAATATGTAAGAATTATAAGGTCACTATCGGTAATAATAACCGCCCTTGTTCTTCTGCCGTGGGTTGCATCAATCAACGTCCCTTTTTCTTTAGCTTCCTGAATAATACGCTTAATCGGTGCAGAGTCAGGACTGACAATTGCCACCAAACGCTCTGCCGAAACCATATTGCCGAAGCCTATATTGATAAGTTTCATAAACGTCCTCCGCAAAATTATTCAGTATTATTCAATATTTTGAATTTGCTCTCGGATTTTCTCGATTTCAGATTTTATATCAACAACGATATGCGAAATCTCAACATCCTGACATTTTGAGCCGATTGTGTTAGTTTCGCGGTTCATTTCCTGAACAGTAAAATCTAACTTCTTACCAACAACGCCGCCTGCCTCACACATCTCCGAAAAATGAGCAATATGACTGCGAAGTCTAACAGTTTCCTCATTCACTGCAACGCGGTCGGCAAAAATTGCCGTTTCGGTGATAAGCCTTTGCTCATCAACAGAAGTGTCACCCAACAACTCGCGCATTTTCTTTTCAATACGCTCGCGGTATTCGGTAACGGTCTTCGGTGAACGTTCTTCGATAACCGAAACCCAATCGAGTATAGTCTTTGTTCTTGAAATAACATCTTCCTCTAAACGCTGACCTTCAGCTTCACGTTCTTTGATAAAGTTATCAACTGCCACCTCGGCAGCAGTACCTACTAATTCCCAAACTGTATCCTCGTCAACTCTTTGCTTGGTAACCGAAAAAACATCAGAGTTACGGGCAACTGTTGAAGCTGAAATATCATCAATTACACCAAACTTTTCAACAAGAGTATGAAGTGCATCAATATATGATTTCGCAAAGCCTTCGTTAACCTCGACCTTATCGGTATCAGCCGCTGAAAAATCGCAGGAAACCAAAATATCAATCTTTCCTCTTGCAACACGCGACTGAACGTAAGATTTTAGTTTATCTTCCAAAAAAGCAAACTGTCGCGGTGCACGTACCGAGGCTTCAAAAAAGCGGTGGTTAACCGATTTTAACTCGACTGTAACCGCCAAAGTTTCGTTACTCGCGTCTCCTCGACCGTAGCCGGTCATACTTCTGACCATAGATGTCATCTCCAATGCAATTTCAAGTTAATATATTTAGTAAATTATATCAAAAATTATATATAAAGTCAACCCAAAAAGCCACAAAACAAGCCATTAATCAAAGAAAAATCCCGCCTTTTTCACAAAAGCGGGATTTAAACTGAAATTTAAAATTATTTACCTTCCAAAGCGGTAATTACACGAACAGATTTAAATGTTTCACCGGGTTTTAACGACTCGATAGCTTCCTTTTTAGTGATATCATAATCACTGTCAAGATTATCTGCCTGACCAAACCAAGGCTCTAAGCAAACATAAGGTGCGCCGGGTTTAGTCCAAACAACAAATCGCGGAGCACCCGGGAAATCAAGTTGAATACCGCGACCTGTGTTGCGGTTAACCAAACGGCAGGTCCTTGACTTCAAATCCTTGAACACAAGGGCGTCAACAGCAAAATAATTGTAATCCAAAGCTATTCTGTCACTGTCGGCAATAACGGGAGTCTTCTCGTGACCGGTTAAATTGCCGAATAAGGTGTATGTATCAAGTGTTTCTTTCTGCGGGAAAATAAGGTCATATTCCTCGATTCCTTCAGGAGTGATAAAACCGTCGTGTGAGCCAACCGAGAACCACATAGTTTCATCATTGCAGTTAGTTACGCTATATCCTGCGGTAACCTTACCATCGGTTAAAATATAACTGATGCGAAGTTCAAACTCATACGGGAATGCTTCTTTTGTTTCATCACTTGCGGTAAGTAAGAACACTACTGAATTATCAGTCTGTGACTCAATAGTAAATGTTTTGTTTCTTACAAAACCGTGTTTGGGCAAAATGTATTCCTTGCCGTTAAGGATGTACTTATCGTCTTTTAATCCACCTGTCATCGGGAAAAGGTTGGGAGAACAGCAACCCCAATATTTAGGGTCACCAATCCAAAGATAATCAACGCCCTTATACTTAAAACTTGTTATTTCAGCGCCGACCTCATTGATAGTTGCTACGGAATTACCACATTTTAACGTTACCATAAAGATTACTCCTTGTAAAAATTTGGATTTATTATTTGATTATATTATAGCAAACGAAAAATATATAGTCAAGTGATTTGATATTAATAAAGTCACTTTATTAAAAGAAAAATTAATATTTTGTAACTTCTTAATTTATCTGCTTGAATATAAAAGATTTTAATGATAAAATAAAATAAAAATGTATGAGGAATTAAGAATATGGACGTTTTTGTAGAACAGTTAGTCGTAATAAAGCAGGATATAAAAATTATCACTTTTAAATTTGCTTTGATTTTGTTAGGAGTTCTTTTAGCAGTTGGTCTGTTTTCGTTAAGTTTTTTCTTCCCTTCTTTTTCTTTTATTTTGTATCTTTTAGCCTTAGGTTCAGTTTACGGTGGATATTGGTTCTGCGGCCAACTTAATAATGAGTTTGAATACATTGTCACAAACAATGAAATTGACATTGACCGTATAACCAACAAGAAAAAAAGAGTAAGAATGGCTAATTTTACAACGGCGGATATTTTGGCTATTGAAAAATATGACCCTAACCGTCACAAACCGGTAAAATCCAATAATATAAACGTTTATTTTGGTTGCACACCTGATGATACTGCACTTGCATTTAAAATCAAGCACCCACGCCACGGGCATTACTATTTAGTTATCACACCTAATGATGATGTGAAAACTGCAATTAAAAAATTCTTACACTACGCTCTTAAAAACAGTATTTAATTTTTTTTCAAAGGAGATTCGCTATGGTACTAACCGCCCAACAAATGAAATCCGTTGAAGAAAAAGCCGTTAGCCTTGGTATGAGTTGGTTAAGACTGATGGAAAACGCCGGCGCTGCCGCAACCAAGGTTATCCGTGATACTTTTCAACTTGAAAATAAAAAAATTGTGATTGTATGTGGCAAAGGCAATAACGGCGGTGACGGTTACGTCATTGCAAGAAAACTCCTTGAAGATAACGCCTATGTACGCGTTATTTCGGTAGGCTCGCCGTCAACCGACAGTGCAAAAGAAATGGCGTCAAAATCCTATAATTTAGGTATCCGTCCGGTTGATTTTGGAAGTTTTGAACCGCTTTGCTGTCAGTATCTTAATGATGCCGATATAATAATTGACGCTATTTTCGGCACTGGTTTTAAAGGTGAGCCCGACGGCATTTATGCCGATATAATAAATGCTATAAATACATCAAGCGCTCAAAAGGTTGCTATCGACGTACCAAGTGGTATTCAAAATGACAGTGGTAATGTTGATGGCGTTTTTGTAAAAGCCGATTTAACCGTCACGTTTGCCGCATTAAAACCCTGTCACCTACTTTACCCGTCAAGTGAATTTTGCGGTAAAGTCATCGTTGCTTCAATTGGCATTCCCGACGAGGCGTTAAAAAATGTCAACCCTATAATGCAGGTTGTAAGAACTCAAGATACTATTTCAAAACTTCCTGCAAGAACAAAAAATTTCCATAAAGGAGATTGCGGTACTGCCGCTGTTTACTGTGGAAGTTTAGGTATGGCAGGTGCAGCTGTAATTGCAGGTAAATCCGCTATCAAAAGCGGTGTTGGAATTGCAAATATGATAATTCCCGAAAGCATTTACACAATTGTCGGCACTTCCCTGCCTGAAGCTGTATGCACAGTTTTAGACAATGTAAAAAACGGCAAGGTCAACGATGATGTTACCGAAACAGTAATAAATGTGATTGACAAATGCAATGTTGGTCTTATTGGTTGCGGTTTAGGACAAAGTAACCAAGTAAAGTACACTATTTCAGAGATAATGAAAAATTGCCGTGTTCCGTTAATTATTGATGCTGACGGAATAAACATTTTGTCCGAAAACATACACTTAATCAGGCAATACACAAACGATATCGTTATTACTCCCCATCCAAAAGAAGCTTCGCGTCTATTAGGTTGCACTGTTGAGGAAATTCAAAATGACCGCTTGGGCAGTGCAATGCGATTAGCTAATGAATTAAACGTAGTTGCTGTTCTTAAAGGCGCTAACACGATTATATCTTTGCCTAGCGGTGAAAATCACGTTGTTATTGATGGCAATCCCGGTATAGCAACCGCAGGTTCGGGCGATATGTTAGCGGGTATGATAACTGCATTTGTTGCACAAGGCTTATCAGCAGCCGATGCCGCTATTTTAGGTGTGAAAATTCACGCTATGGCGGGTGATGTTGCGGTAAAAGAAACCTCAATATTATCCCTTACTCCAACAGATATGATTAACAATTTATCAACTGTGTTTAGCCTATTATATCTTAAGAAATAAGGTGGTTTTACGCGTAAAATCCTTACTGCTTTAATGGTTGTATCAATGTGCTTTGCAGTAGGATGTTCAAACTCTAAAGGTGATGAAATCACGCCGATTTTATCGGGATTTAAATGTGATTTTACTATCGAAAACTCGGAGCTGACGGGTGAAATTGATGTGGAATATGACGGTACTTTGACAATTTCCTTTTCAGGTGACGATATTATAAATGGACTTAAAATGCAGGTAAAACAAGAGTCTGTAACTGTTGATGTAAGTGGAATCACTGAAACATATTCGCGCGAAGAAGTTCCCGAAGACTCGCCTGCTTTTTACATTTATGACACTTTGATTGTTTCTAAAAATATTAAACCAAAATTAAGCGGTGACTATTTTAAGATAGACGGTAAATGTAAAAGCGGAGATTTTTCAATTAAGCTCAACAGTTCAGGCTATGTTTCCAAACTGTCATTAAATAACTCTGATACAGTATTTATTTTAAAAAACCAAATCAAGAAATAAAAAAACTCCAAGTCAATGACTTGGAGTTTTTATTTGGTGCGAGTGACGAGACTTGAACTCGTACGTCGTTGACACACGCCCCTCAAACGTGCCTGTCTGCCTATTCCAGCACACTCGCTCGACCCTGCTATATTACCACAGTTGTTTTAGTTTGTCAATACAAATTTTCACGATTTTGCGACTTTTTATAATATTTTTTAAAACTTTACATTTACAATCACCTTGACCGGAATGTTAATTTGTTATATACTAAAAGTACTTAAAAGGCGGTGAGAAAATGTATCGGTCATTAAACGATTATTTAAACGAAAAATTCAATTGTAAGGTATATAAACTTGCTATTTCGGGCGGTATGTCCTGCCCTAACCGTGACGGGACGTTAAGTAACGACGGATGCATTTTTTGTTCTGCCTTTGGCTCAGGTGATTTTGCCGAGCAACGATGTGACTCTATATTCGAGCAAATTGAAAAAGCAAAATCGCGAGTATCTAACAAGATTAAAACCAATAAATATATTGCATACTTTCAGGATTTTACCAACACTTATGCACCCATAGAATACCTTGAAAAAATATTCACCGAAGCCATTTCTCACCCTGACATTGTCGCGCTTTCTATTGCTACAAGACCCGATTGTTTACACGATGATGTGTTAAATTTATTGGAAAAACTCAATAAAATCAAACCCGTATGGGTTGAACTCGGCTTGCAGACCATTCACCCTGCCACCGCCGAATTAATCAACCGTCAATACGATTTATCCGTCTTTGACCAAGCCGTTTTTAGCTTGAAAAACCGCGGTATAGAAGTCATTGTTCATATGATAATAGGTCTACCCTTTGAAACTGAAGATATGATATATGAAACCGCAGAATACATTGGCAAATCAAACGCTGACGGAATTAAAATACATCTTTTACACGTTTTAAAAGGCACAAAACTTGCCGAAATGTACGAAAAAAGCAATTTCTTACTCCCAACATTAGAAGAATATACCAATCTTTTAATCGGTTGTTTAAAAAGAATTCCACCCGAAATGGTCGTTCACCGCCTAACAGGTGACGGAGATAAAAAGAATTTAATTGCACCACTCTGGTCAGCCGACAAAAAGAGAGTTCTTAATTATATAAATTCAGAATTTAAAAGACAAGAATTAAAACAAGGTGAACTTTTGGTTAGATAAACGAAAAAGCGTAGTCAATCGACTACGCTTTTTTATTTTAATATTCTTAATCCTTTGGGATAATGATTTTTTAATGTACCGTTAGATGCTTTACCAAAACCTAAAGGTATATCGCAAATCTTTACCTTGGTATATCCTTTTAATTTTGTATCACAATATATTTCCTCACCGTGTAAAAACTTCTCTACTCTATCATCATCTAAACTTAAATTAAGCACGTTTTTGGCAGTGAATTTCACATTGTTAAATAGCGCGTGTTCAGGTACAAATCGGTTATTACGCACCGTTCCCGCAAAAATTCCCGAACGTGCAATTTGAACGGCAGAAAGTCCGAAATCATACGGCACAATATATACCTTATCACCAACAATTTGAACATTATGAGGAGTTTCACCAATAAAGTTTTCTTTAAAAAATTCATTAAATATTTTTA
>JAZRSW010000096.1:0-32885 GCA_045651745.1 Acutalibacteraceae bacterium | reverse complement strand
CTTACGAGTCGGTCTTCTTTTGTTTTGTAATTTCGGTCTTTTAATAGCCACATACCGCTTGCTAATTAAAAGTTTAATAATGTAATTTTAAAACAACAGGTGTAAGAATATCAGCTGATTTATTAAGTAGAACTTCACCGTTCGCAATCGAGAAATCACAGATTTTGAAACTGCCGTCGCAATCAAGATACTCAATTGCTCGTGGCTGTTTCTGACAGCAGAGGCGAATTTGCTCAATTGGGTCAAGACTTATGTTGAAAACAGCACAGAAGATGTCGCCGTTGGGCGCATCTGCCACACGAAGATAAATTTCATCATCGTCGGGTGTATAAATCGGAAGGTCACCGTACTTTGACATCAGCCTTATGAATTGTTTCTTTCTTGTTTCATTAAGGAATGAAAAAGCGGTGGTATAATGGAAATCAGTTTTTGCATCACCGCAGAAAACAATTACAGTGCCACCCAACGAGTTATTGAATACGGTTGATGCAGGGAACATTGTTTCCATCGAAACTCCATTATCAATATGATAACATATTGAATCAACAACAACATTCTCATTTAAAACCGTTATCTCACGAGCGTTAATCTGCTTGGCACATTTTACACCTTCAACAAGGAATTTTTCTCCCGAAACGTTTTTGCCGTTCCACCACTTAACGTCAACACCGAGAAATTCGCTAAACCCTCGTTTGCACAAGCGTTCTGCGGCACCGCCATCCAAAACAAGCGTACCGCACAGCATATCTTTTATTTGGTCATCCGAAAAAAGCGAATCCATCGAACCGTCTAAAAAAGATACCGCTGACTTTTTATCTGAATAATAAAATGGTAATCCAAACCTTTCAAGCACGCACATTGCCCAACCGCTGTCAGATGACGATGTAGTAAAGCGATAATCGGGAACGCTTGAAATGGGTATTCTCGCTCCTCTCCATTTCAAGGTAGGAACTATATCTGATAACGTGTTGTAAAATCCCTCATATTTTCCCAATACCTTGCGGTACATTTTTCCGCTCATAGGTTCAAAATCGTTCAATCTTGTAATCCAATGCTTAGCACCCGAAACGCCTTCTAAAATCGTACCGGTAAAGTGTGAATGAAGCGACATAGCACCGGTGCTGTAACGGTTTTGCGGGCAAGTGTCAGTCTCGGCAAGGAATGCATCCACGTGTCCTTGACCCTTTAACACTGCTATTTGCACAGCTGCTTTCATAAAAGTACTTGAAAGATATTTAGGACCTTGCGGATGATAACGTCCGTTGTTTATTCTTACAGTAACAGGATTGTCTTTACCTGCAAGAATTGTGGCAATTTCAGTTGCAACCTCGCAGCATGGTCCAACACAGCAGAACGAGCCCGGCAGATTAGGGTCAACCTCATCAATACCTTTTCTCATTACTTTAGCACACTCTATCAATGATTCAAGCTGTGTTTCAACAAAAGCATTACGGTACTTTATATTATCATCGGTGGTTCCTTGTGTATGCTCTAAAATTTCTTCTCGCGTCATCCTGACACCTGTTTTTTTATTAAAAGCATCAAGATGAAGGTCACAGGCGCACCCTTTTCCGGGACGAATAATCAGTCTGAAATCGTCATCAACCATTATACATGAAGGTTTATGCGAAGCAATAACGTTGAACGAATGACGAAGATATTCTCTAAAACGCTCATCCGACGGACATATAGCATTTATTTCGGCGCCGTTGGTAAGCTGTTTTATGCGCGTCAATGTTGAGGGGTTATCAAAAGCATATCCGTGACCCACCGTGCATTGCACCAAAATACCACAAGTCAAACCCATTTTTTTCAAGTTTTTGCCTGAAAATATCAAATTTTTCACATTGTTGTTCTGCTTTATCAATCAGCGGTTCGCCCTCGGGTACAAGCTTTAAACACATTAAAGCACAGTTAGAAACACCATTTTCATATTGTTGCTTAATATCCTCGCAAATTTCATCAACAAGCTCAACATCAAGCGGCATTATTGAATAGTTATACATAAAAAAGCCTCCAAATAAAGTTTTTAAACATGCTTAAATCCAATTTATTTACTTAATTCTGCTTCTTTTAACAGCCACCAACCACATGCCAAAAGCATAGGTGAGTAGTTGCAAATTTTAGTATAATCTATTGCATCACAAAGGTTTTTCAAAGCTTTATATTGCTCTTCACCGAATTTATAATTTGGACAAAGTGCAAGAATCGATACAGCTTCACCAATATTACGGATATTATAAAAACCTCTGTTTTCTTTCATTTCGCTTTGTGCTGGGTTGAAGTAAACTCTTTCACCGATATATCCGTTATATAACATTCTGACTTTATTCCAAGGTCGGTATTGATAATAATTTTCGGGTGCGTCAATATTTTCGCAAAGGATTTTCGACATGTTTGGTGCAAAATCCGCATAACTTTCAGCAACCTTGTTTAAGAGGCAAAGAACGTTATTTTTAAAGTCTACGTCAGGGTCGATATCGTAAAGTGCGCGCAATGAATATTGCATTTGTAAAACAGGGTAGCAACGGTTACCGTATTTTTTAGCGTCGAATGAAATAGTTTCACCAAAAGCATCATCACGGCATTCAATATACATATTAAACCAGTGGTTATCCTTGGTCACATACCAAGCGGCTGCATAGAAAAAGGGAAGACGTAAATATTCGTGGCAACCAAGTTCGCTAGCCATTTTTCCTGCAATAGACGTTTTGTTATCATATCTCAAGAAATTATAGTTATTCTCAGGTGTGACATTTTGTTCCATTCTTGTAGCAACAGATACAAGAACTTTTCTAATATTTTCTTTGTGTTCTTTGGTTGCAAGTTCGGAGTTATACAACCTTAAAGCCGCATAAACCCAATGAGTATATTGGTCGCGGGAGGTGTCGAAATAAAAACTTTTCCCGTCAACAGGGGAAACACTGCGAGCGATAAAGCCTTTATCAATATCGACTACACAGCGCATCATACCGTCAAATATTTTGTCAGTTAAAGAGTATAAAGATTTGTCTTTTGTGACATTATATCTTGCAACAACTGCATCAAGTAAAGAGCCGGCCGACAAAACTGAATCTTCCATACCCGTACCCCAACCGCAAGGATTTGGGATTTGAAGATTTATTTCATTAGGGCTTGGCAGATGTCCAACCAACATATCATCACAATCTCTTACCAGAAAATCATACAAAAGGTTAGTTTTGTGAGAGAAAAAATTATCGAGTATAAAATTCCAAGCTTTATCCATACTTAACCTCACCTCAAAACTATAATATCATACAGTAATTGGTTTTTCAATGATATAGATTAGGGTTTTTGACTTTACATTTACAAAAGTTTGTCTTATAATAATTTCACAAAGATTTGCAGGTGATTTCTTATGAAAATCAATGAAAAAATTATGCTTGACCGTCAGGGATTAACTGCTTTCGGTCCTATTAATATTGTCATTTTTGGCGACAGTGTATCGCACGGTGCTGTTGACGGTTATAATGATTATGAAAATGTGTACTGGAATTTATTTAAAAAGAAACTTAATAAATTCCGTGATTATATGCCTGTTAATATGATAAATGTGTCGATTGGTGGAACTTCTGCAAGAGAGTCTTTGCCAAGATTTGAGCGTCAGGCCTTGATTCACAAGCCCGACCTCGTAATTATATGTTTCGGTTTGAATGATGTAAATGGAAATTTGGAAAATTACATTAATTCGTTGGAATTAATGTTCCAAAAATGTATTGATAATAATGTTGATGTTATTTTTATGACACCGAATATGTTGAATACATACGTTGCCGACGATACAAATGAAAATCTACGTAACTACGCCGCAAAAACTGCCGATTATCAGAATAGTGGCAAAATGGATGAATTTATGTCATCAGCAGTTGCACTTGCAAAGAGTATGGGTGTAACAGTTTGCGATTGTTACTCTAAATGGAAAGAACTTTCGAAAACGGAGGATACAACCTTATTGTTAGCAAACCGTATTAATCATCCTATTTCAGAAATGCACCATCTTTTTGCTGATAGTTTGTATGATGTTATTATGTCTGACGTAAAATGTGACAACAAAGAAGAATCAACAATGTATAAAGAATAGATATAAACAGCAATAACCGCTCGGTTGTTGCTGTTATTTTTTTAAATTACATTATTTTATCGTTTTCTCTCTTGCTTTTAAAGTTTTTGTGTGTTAAGATGTATTTGTAAAAATTTTCTTTTTTGGAGGTTTACACAATATGTTAGTAAATACAAAAGCAAGAATCGGTGTGTTTTCCATCGCTCTCGGCGCTTATTTGCCGCAGTTTCCGTCATTAGTTCCGGAATTTGAGGCTCAGTATGATGCATTTAAGAAAACATTACCCGATACCGTTGAAATCATTGACGGTGGTTTAGTTACTACTAAAGAGCAGTCTATGGCAGCAGGTGACAAGTTCCGCGCCGCTGACGTTGATTTGGTATTCTTACAGATGCTTACATACGCTACTTCTTATAACGTATTACCTGCAATCCGTGACCTTGATGTACCGGTTGTTATCGTTAACGTTCAGAAGTTAAAAGCTCCTGATTATCCTAACACCGATATTGCAAAATGGCTTGGTGAGTTGTATGCTTGCGGTGCTGTCGGTGAGGCTGTTGCTGACCTTGAAAGAGCCGGCAAGCGTCACGCTGTAATTACCGGAGTTGTTGAGGGTGGAGACCCGTATGTTGCTGCTGAAATTGAGGATTGGTGCCGTGCCGCACAGGTTCGCAGACGTTTCAGAGATACCAATATTGCTCAAATCGGCAGACCGTACCCCGGTATGATGGATTTGTATATTGATGAAACCAACCTTTATAACAGAATGTTCCTTTATACCAAGCAGTTTGACTGGGAAAAGATGTGGGCTATTGCCGATAATATTGATGATGAGGCAACTATCCGTGCTAAAGCAGAAGACATTCTCAATACTTTTGATATTGAGGGTGGCGCTACTGTTGAAACCGTTTGGGAAATGGCGAAATACGTTGTTGCATTTGAACAGTGGGTTAAGGATGAGCAGTTAGGCTTTGTTGCTTCTCATTATGACGGTTTCGCAACCGGTAAAGCAGGCGTTCTTGACTCTATGCTCATTCCTGCATTCTCAATGTTAATTAAGCAGGGAACTGCTTGTGCTGTTGAGGGCGATATGAAGGTTGCTATGGCTATGAGCATCCTTAAGACAATTTCAGGTACAGGTCAGCTTTCCGAGATGTATTCGATTGACTTTAACGAGGATATCTGCATTATCGGTCACTCAGGTTCGGGTGATGCTGACATTTCAACCGCTAAGAAGCCGACCATGAAAATTGTTCCTGTATTCCACGGTAAGACCGGTGGCGGTTATTTGACACAGTTCTATCCGCCGGTTGGTGAGATTACTTATCTTGCTATCACTCAGGATAAAGACGGAAACTTCAAGTTTGTTGTTGCAGAGGGCGTTAACGAAGAAGGTCCTATCTTCACATTCGGTGACACAAATATGCGTACCCGTTTCACTTGCGGTGCAAGAGAGTTCTGCAACCGTTGGAGTGAGGCTGGTCCTACTCACCATATGGCAGCCGCTTGTGGCAGACATATTGATACAATTTTAAAGGTTGCAAAGATTTTCAACATTCCCTGCGAGATTGTTACAAGATAATAGATAAAATTAAAGCACCGCTTCCGCGGTGCTTTTTTATGTTATTTAATTAAACAGTTTCAATTTTAATAATGTTTGTGTTTCCTGAAACGCCGTTGGTCATACCGCCGGTAAGTACAATCTTGTCACCCGATTGTAAACCGAATGTTTCAATAGCTTTATTCTTTGCGGTGTAAAACAGGACATCAGTCGAATCAAAATGTTCACACATAACAGGAGTTACACCCCAAGACATTGCAAGCTTGTACCAAGTACGCTCATTTGTTGTTGCGCCCAAAATATCTACAGGGGAGCGGAAACGGGAAACCATTCGTGCGGTAATACCTGAAATTGAGCAAACAGCAATAGTTTTTGCTTCAATATCAATTGCCATACCGCAGGTCGCATGAGAAATGGCATCTATAGTATTTTGAATTCTGAAATCAGTGTTTCTGAAACGCTTTGCATAATGAATATTGTTTTCGGTAGTTTCTGCTATTCGTGCCATTGTTTCAACGCATTTTACAGGATATTTTCCTGCGGCGGTTTCGCCAGATAGCATAATAGCACTTGTACCGTCGTAAACAGCGTTTGCAACGTCGGATATTTCAGCACGTGTGGGGCGCGGATTGTGAATCATTGATTCTAACATTTCAGTTGCGGTAATAACGCGCTTGCCTAACAAACGGCATTTTGTAATAATTCTTTTTTGAATACCCGGCAATTCTTCGAATGGGATTTCCACCCCCATATCACCTCGACCAATCATTATACCGGAACATTCAGTGCAAATCTCCTCAATGTTATCAACACCCGACTGATTTTCTATTTTAGCAATAAGGTCAATGTCATTCGCATCTATTTCTTTCAAATAGTTTTTAATATCAATTAAATCCTGACGGCAGGATACAAATGAGCAAGCAATAAAATCTATGCCGTTTTGTACGCCAAAGAGTATATCGCTTTTGTCTTGTTCACTCAAATATACCTGTTTTAAAACTTTGTTAGGGAAACTCATAGATTTGCGGTCCGACAATTCACCGCCGACAATTATTTTGGTTATTACGTCAGTTTCTGTAGTTTCTATAACTTCAAAAATCAAAAGACCGTTGTTAAGTAAAATCTTATCACCGACATTAAGGTCATGAGCTAAGCCATCATAGGTGACTGCAACTTTTGTATTATCACCGATAATGTCCTGGGTAGTAAAGACAAATTTATCTCCATCGTTTAAATATACTTTACCGTTTTCAAATGTTTTAATACGATATTCAGGGCCTTTGGTATCGAGTAAGAGTGCAATAGGTAAATTTAACTCTTTTCGAACCTTTTTGATTAAATCTATCTTTTCTTGATGTTGCTCGTGTGTACCGTGTGAAAAGTTAAGACGGGCAACATTCATACCGGCTTTGCACATAGCAGTTAAAGTTTTTTCGTCACTGCAGGCAGGACCGATTGTGCAAACAATTTTTGTTTTTCTCATTATTAAAACCCCTATATATTTATCTCAAAATGAAGTTAATTTTACTGCAGTAATTATATAACGTTTTACACTACATTTCAACACTAAATTTATTTTTCTTTTAATTGACATTTAATATAATAATTAGTATAATAAATTGAATATGTATGTACATTTATTTAATTTATTTGGAGTGTTGGGGAATATGAGTGAAATTAAGTTTAAATCAGCCGATATTTTGTTACCGAAGAAAGATTTTGAAAAGTGGGCAGTTGTTGCCTGCGACCAATTTACTTCTGAGGCAAATTATTGGGAAGAAGTTGAAAAAACTGTAGGTGAAGCACCGTCAACATTGCGTATTACTTTACCTGAGTTTTATTTGGAAGACGGCGATACCGAACAAAGAATTGCCGAAATCAACGCTAATATGCAAAAATATTTAGAGTCTGGCGTGTTCGAAGAGCACAAAAACTCAATGATATATGTTGAGCGCACTCAAAGTGATGGTACTGTGCGTCACGGTATTGTTGGTGCTATTCAACTTTCTGATTACGATTATAAAAAGGGAAGTAAGGCGCTTATTCGTGCAACCGAGCAGACCGTTGTTGAACGTATTCCGCCGAGAGTTAAAATCAGAAAAGATGCATCTTTAGAACTTCCTCACGTTTTGCTTTTATGTGATGACCCCAAGAAGACCGTAATTGAGCCGTTAAAGGCAAAAAAGGACAGTTTAGAGGTGGCGTATGACTTTGATTTAATGCAGGGTGGCGGTCACATTAAAGGTTGGTTTTTAACTGACGAAGATATTATAAACGTCGGTATGGCGGTAAACGCTTTATATGAAAATGATGACGATAAAATGATGTTTGCGGTCGGTGACGGCAACCATTCATTAGCCACAGCAAAAGAGTGTAGTTTGATTAACAATAACGAACTTTCCAAATCGGCATTGGTCGAGGTTGTAAACATTCACGATGAATCAATTCAGTTTGAGCCGATATACAGAGTTTTATTTAACGTTGAACCGAAAGCCGTTATTGAAAAATTTGTGACAGATTTAGGTGACGAAAATCATCATTACATAGGTGCTGACGCTCATAAATTTACTTGTGTTTTTGGCGGAAATGAAGTCACAGTATCTGTAAAGTCTACCTCAAAGTTACCGGTTGGTACACTTCAGGCTTGGCTTGATGAATATATTAAGGAAAACAACGTTAAAATTGATTATATCCACGGTGAAGATGTTGTCCGTTCTTTATGTAAGGATGAACATAACTTAGGTTTTATCTTTGACGGTATGCAAAAGGACGAACTTTTCCCGGCAGTTCGTGAAGACGGTTCGTTGCCGAGAAAGACATTCTCTATGGGCCACGCCGCTGACAAGAGATATTATATTGAGGCAAGAAAAATAAAGTAGGAGTAGATTTATGAACGGTAAAATTAATGTTCAACAAAAGTTAAAATTTGAATATTTTTTACCGTTGGTTTTTGGTTTTATTCTTTTACTTGTTTTCTTGTTTTTCGACCAAACGGGCGAATATAATTACGAATTTTCGGAAATTTTAACCGGCACTCTATTGATTTGTTCGGGTGTTACGGGATTTTTCCTTTACAAAAACGATTTATTAAACACTAAAACCTTAATTTGTTTGATTGCCGTCTGTGGTTTTGCTTTTAGATTAGGATATGCAATTAAAATAGGGTATTGGCAAAACCAACATGATGTTGAGTCGCTTAGTAGTTCAGGTCATTTGTCGTATATTTATTTTATTTTCAAAAATCTTAAATTACCCGACAGTAATGAGTGGCAATTCAGCCATCCGCCTTTGCATCATTTACTTTCTGCCGTTGTGGTTTGGATTGGAAGTGTTTTTGACTTTACTGTTGAAAGAAGTTTCGAGAATATTCAACTGCTTACTGTGTTTTATTCTTCAATTTCAATGCTTTTAGGTATAAAAATATGCAGTGAACTTGGTATTAAAGGTAAAGTATTGGTGCTTTGCAGTTTGATTTTAGCGTTTTTCCCCGGTATGTTCGTGTTGGCAGGAAGTATAAATAACGATATTTTAATGATAATGCTTACATTGGCAGCAATGTTGTACCTTGTAAAATGGTATAAATCGCCGTCTGTGAAATTTGCTTTGTTCTGCGGGTTGTTTTCAGGTTTAGCAATGATGTCCAAGGTTTCAGCCGCATTGTTTGCAGTTGCAGCAGCGATTACTGTTATTATTAAATTTTTAATTGATAAAGATTTGAAATTCAATAAGGTATTTTTGCACGCTTTATTATTTGTTGCGGTATTATTACCTTTAGGATTATGGCATCCTATAAGAAATTTCGTTTTATTCGAGCAACCTTTGGGTTATGTTGCTCCGATTCCTATAACAAATCCGCTTTATAACGGTGATATAAGTCTATTTGAACGAATTGTCCTACCGTTTTCTACAACTGTTACAGGCGTTTATGTTGATGTTTGGACTGAATATAATCTTTGGGGTTATATTTTAAGAAATTCACTTTTCGGTGAGTATTATTTTGGTGTTGAAGGTATCGCAATTTTTACCGTTATAGCAAATCTTGTATTAATTTTGGTTTCATTGATATCCTTGATTGTTTTACTTTGTAGCAAAAAATCAATCAAAACAATTTTACCGATATTACCGTTTTACGTTGTGCTGTTATCGTTTTTCGTGTACTTCAATATACAATATCCGTTTGGATGCTCTATGGATTTCCGCTACATCGTACCGCTTTTCTTTATAGGCGTTGTATTTTTAGGTTTGGGATTACAAAAAGTCAGACAATGTAATAAATTCTTTGAATATTCCGCTTGCGTTTCAACAGCGGTGCTTTGTTTGACATCTGTAATAATATTTATTTAATTTATTGTATTTTATTGGAATTTAGTGTATAATTATTTGATACAAAAGCAGGAGGCTATAATGGGTATTTTAGAAGTAATTTTAAATCGCGGTGATATTTTTCAAATTATTGCTTGCCTTATATCATCAGCAATTGTTATATTTTTTGCAATGCCGATACACGAATATGCCCACGGATTTGTTGCCGAAAAATTAGGTGACCCGACTCCAAGATGGCAGGGTAGAATGTCGCTTAATCCTATAAAACACATCGATTACGTCGGAGCGGTTATGATATTTTTAGTCGGATTCGGTTGGGCTAAACCCGTTCAGGTTGATTCCCGTTATTTCAAAAACGAAAAACGCGGTATGGCTTTAACTGCTCTTGCAGGACCTATTTCTAACCTTGTTTTTGCATTGATTTTCTCTTTTTTATATTGCGGTTTAAGTTTTGTTTTTGTTATTAACAACGGCTTCGGCTGGACAGGAGACGAGTATGCTTATTATTTGTTCTTCATTTTCATGATGATAATCAACTATATAATTATAATCAGCATTTCGTTAGCGATTTTCAATCTTATACCTGTTCCACCGCTTGACGGTTCAAAAATTTTATATGCTATTTTGCCTGACAGAATTTATTGGAAAATTATGCAATATGAACGTTATTTGTATTTCGGTTTAATGTTTTTACTGTTCGCAGGCTCGGGCTCAAGAGCATTAAGCAGTGTTGTCGGTAATGTTTATGATGTATTTTTAAAAATCGCATCACTTCCGTTTGAAATATTTATTTAAGGGTGAATTATGACTACGCTTGAATACAAACTTGAGGTTTTTGAAGGACCGTTAGACCTTCTATTGTACCTGATTTCAAAGAATAAACTTAATATTAACGATATTCAGCTTACAGTCCTTGTTGACCAGTATGTTGAGTATATCCGTACTATGCAGTTGCAGGATATGGACGTCGCTAGTGAGTTTATTGAAATGGCATCGAGGCTTATCTATCTTAAAACCGTAAGTCTTTTGCCGAAACACGACGAGGCTGAACAATTAAAAGAAGAACTCACCGAAGAACTTATGGAGTATGAGCGTTGCCGAAGGGCTGCTAAACTTTTAAGTACAATGACTGACGATTTTGATACTTTTATCAAAATTCCCGAAAAGGTTGAGTTTGATAAAACATATCAAAACGTTCACGAAAAGGAATTGGTTTTGTCTGCCTATATCGCTGCAATTGGCAGAGGTCAAAGGAAGTTACCGCCGCCGACAACAGTTTTCAGTAAAATTGTAGCTCGTAAAATCGTATCGGTTTCATCTAAAATCGTATTTGTTATGAAGAATTTGATGCGCGGTGGTAAAAAGAAAATGAGCGGTCTGTTTAGCACTGCTCAAAGCCGTTCCGAGTTGGTTGCAACTTTTTTAGCAGTTTTGGAACTTTGTAAAGCCAACCGTGTTCATTTGGACGGCGAGGGTGACGATATGGAAATCACTATGGTTAGGGGGAACAAAAAATGACAGTTAATGAAATGATTCCGGCATTTGAGGCAATACTATTTGCAGCAGGCGAGCCGGTTGAAATAGAAAAATTCTCTGAAATTTTCGAAATTGACAATGAAACTGTTGAAAATATTATGGATATGTTGTCAGTGAAGTTGGACGAATCGGGCAGTGCTATAAAATTAGTCAGACTTGATTTTTGTTATCAGCTTTGCACTCGTAAGGAATACGCTGAAAACATTCGTGCTGTGCTCGATTTAAGAAGAAAAGCACCGCTTTCCCAAGCAGCGTTAGAAGTTTTGGCAGTAATTGCTTACAATCAACCCGTAACCAAGGCTTATGTCGAACAAGTCAGAGGTGTTGACTGCTCAGGTGTTGTTTCTACCCTTGTTGAAAAAGGTCTTTTAGAAGAAAAGGGAAGACTTGAATTACCCGGCAGACCGCTTTTATATGGTACAACCGCAAACTTTTTGCGTTGTTTCGGTTTGAAAAGTTTGGACGAGCTTCCCGACGTGCCAAGTGACGAAACGGTTGAGGATGCTAACGGACAACTTAAAATGCTTTCCGCTGAAGTAATGGAATTAGCCAAAAATATAAGCGCAGAGGTTGACACAATTGCTGAAGATAAAATATCGGAGGAAATTTAATTGATTGCTACTTGTGTAATCGGCGGTATTTTGGGTTTGATTGTTTTACTGTTGTTTTGCAGTGTGTCGGTTATTGGCTCTGTTAATGAAAGTGTAAATATAAAAATCGGATATCTGTTTTACCATAAAACCTTGATTCCTGAAAGTGAAAAGCCAACGAAAAAGAAATCAAAGGAAAACGATATTAAAAAACCTAATAAAATCCGTGAAATGATTGATAAAAACGGTCTCGTTGCAACAATCCGCGAATTATCGGGAATTGTAAAGGTTATTTTAATAAAGTTAAAGAAAACAGTCAAACATATTCGTGTTAAGAAATTCCGCTGTGTAATTACTGTCGCTTCAGACGACCCTTGTAAAACTGCGATTGAGTACGGTGAGGTTTCAGGCGTTTCATTCACGCTTTTACGCGGTTTGCAGGAATTAATGAAATGGAACCTCAATAAAACACAAATGCTTGTACAAAGCGATTTTAACGGTAATAAATCAAAAATAGAGATTGAGTTTAAAGTAAAATTAAAGCTATATTTTATTTTATCGGCAGTTTTAGGAGTGTTATTCACTTTAGTAAAAGCTAAAGTCACAGAAATACTAAAAAATAATGATGTTAAAAAGGGGATATAAAAAATGGCAGAGAATAATATAAGCAGTTTATTAGATGTTACAATGGATAAACTCCGCACAGTTGTTGATTCGGACACCATTATCGGTAATCAAATCAATGTTGGAGATATTACAATTATTCCGATTTCTAAGTTTAGTTTCGGCTTAGCTTCGGGTGGCTCAGAATTTCCATCAAAAGCCACTAACGGTAAAATGTTTGGCGGTGGCGGCGGTGCAGGTGCAACTGTCAGTCCTGTATGTTTCCTTGTGATTAAAGGAAATGAAGTTAAAGTTTTAAACGCTACTGCGGTTGAAACTCCAATTGAAAAAGCAATTTCTGCCGTTCCTGACGTTGTTAACAAAATTTCAGAACTGTTTAAAAAGGACAAACCTGAAGAAATAAAATAATAAGTTTTAATTTCAGTACCTTCGCCATATTATTTTTAAAGAATATATAGCGGAGGTACAAAGTATGAAATCGTACTTTAAAATTATTTCGGTTTTGTTATCTGTGGTTGTGTGTTTTACGTTTCTTATTACAGATGTCGAGTGTTATTCTGTGAATGCATCGGGATATATTCTTATTAATGCTGATACTTTTGAAGTTTTAGCAGGGGATAATATTCATAAAAAACTTTCGATGGCAAGTACAACCAAGATTATGACTGCATTGATTTTGGCAGAACAAAATACACCTGAAAAAGAGGTTATCACAACCAAAGAAATGGTTACTGTTGAAGGTTCTTCTATGGGACTTCTATCGGGTGACAGTGTTTCGTACTATGAATTGATTGTTGGTATGATGTTGCCGTCGGGCAACGATGCGGCAAATACAGCCGCAATTTCGGTTGCAGGTTCTATTGAAAAATTTGCCGATTTGATGAATAAAAAAGCCCGTGAAATCGGTATGGAAAACACTCATTTTGTCACACCTTCAGGGTTAGATGACGATGAGCATTATTCAACAGCTTTTGATATGGCTTTACTTGCGGCTTACGCTCTTAAAAATGATGTACTTCGTGATATTACGTCGAAGCCGAGTATTACTGTTACCTACGGCAATCCGCCATACCAACGCACATTATACAATCATAATAAGTTATTGAATACTTTTGAATATTGTATCGGCGTTAAGACGGGGTTTACTAAAAAATCGGGACGTTGTTTAGTTTCCGCCGCCGAAAAAGACGGTTGTAGAGTCATTGCAGTGACCTTAAATGCGCCAAACGATTGGAACGACCACGAATACCTTTTGGAGTACGGATTGGGTTGCTTACAACAATATGACGTTACATACGATTTACCTATTAATAGCATTTCGGTTGTTGGTGGAGTTAAAGATAGTGTGACGGTTGCGACCGAACGTTTTATGTGCGGATGTACCGATATTTCAAAAAACGGAATTTCAGCGGAATATATGATTCTACCGTTTATATACGCGCCTGTAAAAACAGGGCAAACTGTTGGCAAAGTTAATTATTATTATGATAACAAAATAATAAAATCCAGCGATATTATTACAATTAATTCAACCGATAAAAAGGAAATCAAATTAACTTTCAAACAAAAATTCATGATAAATTTAAATACTATATTCAAGCACTATATTTAGGAGTAATTATGGCAGTTGAAAAAGTAAGATTACAAAAATATCTTTCACAATGCTCGGTTGCCTCGCGTCGCAAGGCAGAGGAGTTAATTGAGCAAGGTAAAGTTAAAATAAACGGACGTAAGGCAATTTTAGGTGATAAGGTTGACCCCGTGCACGATAAGGTCACTGTTTTTGGAAAACCTATTCAGAATAAAGACGATAAAATGTACGTTATGTTGCATAAACCTCGCGGTTTTGTTACAACCATGAGTGATGAACAGGGAAGACGTTGTGTTGCTGATTTGGTTGCTGATGCAGGTGTACGTCTTTATCCTGTCGGTCGACTTGACCGTAATTCCGAAGGTCTTTTGTTTATGACAAATGACGGTGAGTTTACTAATATATTAACCCACCCGAAACGCCACGTTTCTAAGGTTTACAGAGTTACTGTAAAAGGTAAAGCAACCGAGGAACAGATTGATAAAATGGCTGTCGGTATGAAACTTGAAGAATATACAACTCAACCTTGTGATATTGGCTTTATAGAAAAACACGAGGACCGCACAGTTTTAAGATTTACGTTATATGAGGGTAAAAACCGTGAAATCCGTAAACTTTGTGAGGCGGTTGGTCTTGATGTTATCAGACTAAAACGCGTTGAGATTGCAGGAATTAAACTTGGTATGTTACCTCAAGGCAGATGGCGTGAGCTTACCGAAAAGGAAGTAAAACGTTTAATGAACATTAGCATCTCTAAGGAGAACCAAAATGATTGAAATACTTCCATTACGCGATAAGGAAAAGTTGGCGAAATTGTACGTTGATAGCAACGTTAAAATGAATGAAAGTTCAATGGCGGTTGTTTGCGCAGATGGTGAAGATGTTTTAGGATTTTGCTTGTTTGATATGTTGGCTGATTCACTTGTCGTACATTCATTAGAACCGCAAAACGACTTGATGTTATTAGATGGAATTTTACGTTCAGCTTTACACGTTGGAGTAGAAAACGGAATTATGTCGGCTTTTTACTCTGAAAAAGCACCTAAAGACTTTTTTTCTAAATTAAAATTTATTAAAAATGAAGAAAATAGAGAACTAAATGTGGACAAGTTGTTTTCATCTTGCAAAAATTGTGACATTCAGTAAATTTATGCTTGTTTTTTGGTAAATTTAAGTATATAATATCATTTGATTGTAAATAGTTATATTTTTAACTAATTTTATTAATTAGAAAATTCGAACGGAGGAATTTTGATGAACTGTGAAAACGGTCTTTCTCGTTTAGAAAAAGAAGTTGCAGCTTTGGGTAATAGCGATGCTTATAAACGTTTAGAACTTCTTTTTGATAACGGAACCTATACCGAACTTGACAGATTCCAAAAAAACGGTGATTCCGCTTGTGGAGTTGTAACCGCTTTTGGTACTGTTAATGGTATCGGATGTTATGCTTATTCGCAGGATATTACCGTGCTTTCAGGTGCAATGGGCAGAAGTCAGTCGGCAAAAATCAAAAAGGTTTATGATTTGGCTTTGATGAACGGGGCACCTATTGTCGGTATTTTTGATTCTAAAGGTGCTTTTGCTGAAGAGGGCGTTGACGCTCTTAACGCTTACGGCGATTTAATTGCTGCAGCAGGCAAAATTTCAGGTGTAGTACCTCAGATTTCGGTTATTGCAGGTAAATGTATCGGCTCTGCCGCTATTTTAGCTAATTTGGCTGATTTAACCGTTATGGTTGACGGTGCAGAATTGTGTGTAAACTCTGCAGCAATTACAGGTGAGAAGACTGTTGGTACTGCAAAAAGTTCTGCTAAAAACGGAACAGTATCAATTATTGCAGAGAACGATGAAGTTGCTTTAACAAATGTTAAAGAGTTACTTTCATTCTTGCCTGAAAATAACCTTTCGGTAAGCCTTTCTGCTGATTACGTACCCGCTATAATTAATGGCGAGGGTGTTTACAGCGATATATCAAACGTAGTTGATGCTGATACATTCTTTGAAATTAATAAGTCATTCGGTGGATGTGCTAAAGTCGGTTTCGCAAGAGTTGCAGGCAATGCTGTTGGTGTTGTTGCAACCGATGTTAGCAAAAATGACGGTTACCTTTGCGATAAAGGTGCCGCTAAAATCACAAGATTTGTTCGTCTTTGCGATGCATTTTCTATTCCGGTTGTTACCTTGCTTAACTCTAAAGGATTTATGGGAAAGGCAGATGATGAACTTTCAGGCTCTGTTCGTTCTGTTGCAGCGTTAACAGGCGCTTATACAGAAGCAACTACTGCAAAAATCACTGTTATTGTTGGTAAGGCTTACGGTGCCGCATTTACAGTATTTGCAGGTAAGGGTTCAAGCGCTGATTTGTGTTTTGCAGTAGCAGACGCAGAAATCTGCGCTTTAAATCCAACTACTGCAGTTCAGTTTATGTATCTCGACCGTTTGGGTGAGGAAAAAAGAGAAGATTTGGAAAAAGAGTATATCTTAACCGAAGGTTCTCCCTTTAAAGCCGCAGTTAACGGTGCTATCGATGATATCATTACCACTGATACTGTTGCAGAAAACGTTATTAAAGCACTTGATATGATGGCTTCTAAACGTGTAAACACATTAGATAAAAAACATTCAAATATGCCGTACTAATAGGAGGAAATTATAATGAGAAACTTTAAAATTACTGTTAATGGAAGAGTTTATGATGTTCAGGTTGAAGAGGGCGCAGCAGTAGCATCTGCACCCGTAGTTGTTGCCGCTCCCGCTCCCGTAGCAGCACCTGCACCGGTTGCCGCAGCTCCAGTAGCTGCTCCGGCTCCTGCAGCTGAGCCTGCACCCGCACCCGCACCGGCTGCTGCAGCAGGCGAGGGTACTCCGGTTGAAGCACCTATGCCTGGTACTATTCTTAAAGTATTGGTTTCTAACGGTCAGGCTGTTAAAGCAGGTGACGCGGTTGTTGTTCTTGAAGCAATGAAGATGGAAAATGAAATTTCTGCACCGGTTGACGGTACTGTTACTGCAGTTTGCGTTAACACCGGCGATTCTGTTGATGCAGGTAAGGTACTTGTTACCATTAAATAATTTAAGGAAATGAGGTTCCTTCAAAAATGGCACGTAAAATAGGTATTACTGAAACCGTGTTGCGTGACGCTCATCAGTCACTTCTTGCAACACGTATGACAACCGAAGATATGTTGCCCATGCTCGAAAAACTCGACAAAGTCGGTTTTCACTCGTTAGAGTGCTGGGGCGGTGCAACTTATGACTCTTGCCTTCGTTTCCTTAATGAGGACCCGTGGGAGAGACTTCGTTTAATCAGAGAAAAGTGTCCTAACACAAAGTTACAGATGCTTTTCCGCGGTCAGAATATGTTGGGTTACCGTCATTATGCTGACGATGTTGTTGAATATTTGGTTCAAAAGTCGGTAGCAAACGGTATTGATATTATCCGTATCTTTGATGCTTTGAATGATATCAGAAACCTTGAGACCGCTATTAATGCAACTAAAAAAGAAAAAGGTGCTCACGTTCAGGGTACCGTTTCTTATACAACAGGTCCTGTTTTTGACACTGAGTACTACGTAAACTACGCTAAACAGCTTGAGAGCGTCGGTGCTGACTCGCTTTGTATTAAAGATATGGCAGCATTGCTTACTCCTTATACAACTTATGAGCTTGTAAAGGCTATTAAGGAAAGTGTAAAAATTCCTGTTCAGGTTCATTCACACTCAACATCAGGTCTTGGCGCAATGGTACTTTTAAAGGCTATTGAAGCAGGCGCTGATGTTATTGATACTGCTATGTCACCATTGTCTGGCGGTACTTCGCATCCTGCAACCGAATCAATGGTTGCAGCATTAAGAGGTACTGAATTTGATACTGGTCTTGACCTTGAGGCTTTGGATGAAATTTCTAAATATGTTACAACTCTTCGTGAGAAGTATATTGCTGACGGCGTTTTAAGCCCTAAGATGTTGGCATCAGATGCTAAGGCCTTGATTTATCAAGTTCCGGGCGGTATGCTTTCAAACCTTTTGTCACAGTTAAAGCAAGCAGGCAAGGAAGATAAATTAACCGAAGTTTTGGAAGAAGTTCCCAAGGTTAGAGCTGACTGCGGTTATCCTCCGCTTGTAACACCGTCATCACAGATTGTGGGTACACAGGCTGTTTACAACGTAATTATGGGTGAACGCTATAAAATGGTTACCAAAGAATTTAAGGGTGTTGTAAGAGGCGAATACGGTACTACACCAATGCCGATTGACCCTGAATTCCAGAAGAAAATCATTGGCGATGAAGAGCCGATTACCTGCCGTCCTGCCGATTTGTTAGAGCCGGAATTGGAAACTCTTAAAAAAGAATGTGCAAAATGGATGGAACAGGATGAAGACGTTTTGTCTTATGCACAGTTCCCGAAGGTAGCTGTTGATTTCTTTGAAAAGAGAGCCAATAAAAAGTACAAAGTTGATGCTGATAACGCTGATTCAGCTAATAAAATTCATCCGATGTAAAAAATGCTTGCATTTTTAGTCGGACTGTGTTACAATTACTGCACTTGAAGAATTTGTAACCGAAGTTTGTTCGGAAGAATGGAGTTTAAAAAATGGGTATTGCACAGATTATTGTTGGTATTTTAATGATAATTGCTTCTATAATTATTATTGCTGTAGTTCTTCTTCAGCAGGGTCGTCGCAGTGGCGTTGGCGCTATTTCCGGCGGTATTGATACCTTTCTTTCTAAGAATAAAGCAAGAGACTGGGATTCTAAACTTGCTAGAATGACAAAATATATTGCAATTGCCTTTTTTGTACTTGCAGTAGTTGCTAACGTTTTCGCTCTTGCAGCAAAATAATTAATATTTTTAAATAATTTTAAAAGCAGACCTTTATGGTCTGCTTTTTCTTTTGCATAAAAAATATTTAACATTAATAAATATAATAAGAAAGGGGAAATAGCCTTGCAATTTATTAAAATATCCTTTATTATTATATTGGTAATTTATATAATTTTTCTTTTATATTTTTCATATAGAAATGGGAAAATTATAAAAACTTTACTAATTTCTGCGCTATCAGGTATTATCACTTTTACTGCAGTAAATTTATTATCTTCATTGACCGGTATTACTATATCTGTTAATGCTTGGACTTTAGGCTCGTCAGCCATTTTTGGTATGCCCGGTGTATTAGGATTATTGATTTTAAGAATGATTATATAGGGGTTTTAGGATGTTACAATTAGTTTTAGGTCGTAAAAAATGCGGAAAAACTCAATATTGTCAAAATTTAGCTGAAAAATTAGTGAAAGACGAAAAGCAAGTTGTCTTTCTTGTTCCTGAACAATTTTCGTTTGAGTGTCAGCGAAATTTGCTTAAAATTTTAGGTAGTAAAACTTTCAATAAAATTGATATTTTAAGTTTTACAGGTCTTTGCAACGAAATTCAAGCTAAATTAGGTGGATTTTCAGGTATAAACGTTGATGATGGAACACGATTCGCATTAATCGGACAAGCATTAAATTCGGTTAAAGATAATTTAAAAATTTACGGCAAGTATTACAACTCATCTGCGTTTATTAAAGAAGTAATGAATATCATTACCGAGTTTAAACAAAATAGCATAAATCCCGAAAATTTAAGCAATATTGCAGAAAATACTGAAAATATTAACTTTTCAAATAAACTGTTTGATTTAAGTCTTATTTTATCGGCTTATAATGCTCAACTTAAATCAAAATTTTCAGACCCTCTCGATTTAATCGAGCGAACATTGAATATTATGCAGGACAACCTGTATTTTAAAGATAAAACTTTTATTATTGACGAATTTAAAGGTTTCACAGAGGTTCAGTTTAAGCTTTTAGACAGAATTATTGCAGGGTCTGACAATACATTCGTAACACTTTGTTGTGATAGTTTAACAGAAGGCAACGACACAGATATTTTCAAAAACATCAAAAAATCCGGCATTCGTCTAGTTGATATAGCAAAATCTCATCTAATTGAAGTATGTGAGCCGGTTTTGCTTTCGAATCAAGGCATTTATTCAGATGATGTTGAGGCATTAGAACAACTTTTGTCTGATAATCCAACTAAGAGGAATGATATATATGCAAAAAACATCACCGTTTGTAAAGCAGATAATACTTATAATGAAATAGAATTTTGTATGTCTGAAATTCGGCGTCTTGTACGCGAGGAAAAATATCGTTATCGTGATTTTGTGATTATCTCGCGCAATGATTCGTATAAGAATATAATTAAAGATATTGCAGAAATTTACGATATACCAATATTCACTGACAATCGTATTAGAGTATCTGAGTTACCTTTTTCTGTTTTTCTTACTTCTGCAATTAAATCTGCTATAAGTATGAACACTGAAGATATACTTAAAATGCTCAAAACAGGCCTTTGCAGTTTAGACTTGGATAGTATTATAAGGCTTGAAAATTATGCTTATATTTGGAATATTGACGGAAACAAATGGCTTAATGATTGGAATATGAGCGCCAAAGGATTCAAATCTGTTGATATTTCCAAAGAAGACGCTGAGAAGCTTATATTAGAGGCAAGAGAAATTAATGAAATCAAAAAACAAGTTATAAAACCGCTTGAAGCTTTAAGATTAGGTCTTAGTGGCACTGCTGAATCGATTTGCAGAGCAATTTTAAGATTTTTAGAAGATTGTAATACTATTGAAAATTTAAAACAATTAACATCGAAATTAGAACTTTGCGGAAATTTAGTTGAGGCTGAATATCAAATAGCAGGTTATGACGCTATTATTAAAACCTTTGATAAAATTGTAACTGTTTTATGTGACAGAAAAATCAACAGTAAAGAGTTTCTTGAAATTTTATCATCAATCCTTTCGTTCGAAACCGTTGGTGAAATCCCTCAAACCAAAGACCATGTTATATATGGAACAGCCGACCATATCAGGACTTTTAGACCAAAAGTCACTTTCGTCATTGGCGTAAACCAAGATGTATTTCCTGCAACTTTAAATGATGATGGACTTTTATCGCAGTTTGAAAGAGATGTTATTATATCCAATGGCTTTAAAATCGCCGACCTATCTTTTTCCGATTGTTTGGATGAAAAATTTCTATTTTATTTAGCTGTAACCTCGTCGTTCGATAAGGTTTATTTGTCGTACACTGAAAGTTCAATTTCGTGTTCGAGTTTAGAACCTTCTTTAGAAATTGAAACTATTTTAAATATGTTTTCTAATATAAATATTATTAACACAAGGGATTATTTTTACGAAAATATTATTGAAACTAAAGAAGCGGCATTCCGCAAATTAGCAGAGAATTATAGTGAAGATAGCGATTTGATTAGTAATTTAAAAGGTTATTTTTCAAACGAACCTGAATTTAACGATAGAATTAAGGCAATAGATAATTATATTACTGAAAAACCTTTAAAGTTAAGTAGAGAATCTGCTCTTGGACTTTATGGAGATGAGATTAGGCTTTCCGCATCTAAAACAAACGATTTTGCAGGTTGTAAATTTTTGTATTTTTGTAAGTATGGTTTAGGCGTTTCAAAACGTGAAAAAGCTGATTTTGACCCACTTACAAGAGGAAACATCGTGCATTATTGCCTTGAAAAGTTTGTCGAAAAGCATTTAAACGATATTGGTAGTTTGTCAGAAGATGATATAGCAATTGAAGTTACAACACTTTGTGATGAATATATCGAATTAACGGTTGATAATGTTGATGAATTAGATGAAAAGTTTAATTATATGGTTCAACTTGTAAAGGATACTGTTATTTATCTTACTATTTCTTTAAACAGCGAGTTTAAGCAGAGTGATTTTAAACCGAAATTCTGCGAGTTAAATGTTGGTGACGGTGAAGCAATATCGGGCATTGACGTTATGACTGATAGTGGTAACAGAGTGACGTTAAAGGGATATATCGACCGCGTTGATACTACACCTGACGGTAAAGTACGTGTAGTTGACTATAAAACCGGCTCAAAAGGTGATAGTTTTAAACTATCTGAAATATTAAATGGACAAGATATGCAGATGCTTCTATATCTATACTCTTGCATTAAAAACGGCAAGGATTTGCTCAAGGCCGATGTTCCGGCAGGTGTCTTGTATTTCCCGGCGAAAAAACAGGTGAGTGACAGTACTAATGATTACATAAAAATGTCAGGTTTATTGTTGGATGACGAGAGCACATTACGACAGATGGAACAAAGTCTTGAGGGTAAAATTATTCCTGCACACATTAGACCTAATAGTGCTTCGTTTTACAGCACTGAATCAATGGTGTCCGAAAATGCGTTTAAACTTATTTTTAGATATCTCGAACTGCTATTGAGCAGAATCGGAAGTTCAATAATGCGAGGCGAAATCACACCTGAACCATTAAAGGTAGGTGACAAATCTCAATGCAAATACTGTGATTACCGTGCAGTATGCAGAATTTCGCCACAAGCGCCTGAAAAAGAAGGTTTTAACTGCAAAAACAGTGAAGCGCTAACTATGATGGAAGAGGAGATGGGAAAATTAAATGGCAATTAAATTTACTAAAGAACAAGAAAATGCCATTTACGGCAAGGGTACAATACTTGTTTATGCTGCTGCGGGTTCGGGTAAAACTGCTGTATTATCAAAGCGCGTTATTGAACGTGTATGTGACCCTAATGACCCTGCAACAATTGACCGTCTTCTAATCGTTACTTTCACTAACGCTTCTGCACTTGAAATGCGTGTAAGAATAGGTAAAGAGTTGGATTTAAAGGCAAAAGAAAATCCTAATAATACATACATTTTAAAACAGAAACTCCTTCTTAAAAATGCTAAAATCTGCACAATTGACTCATTTTGTATTGACCTTGTTCGTAAACATTTCGGTATTTTGGGAATTTCACCTGATTTCTCGGTTGCGACCTCTTCTGACACTGCATTTTTAAGTGAAAAAGCGTTAAAAACTGTTCTTGCGAAGCATTTTGCAAATCCTTGTCAAGATTTTAAAGATTTGTGTGAAAGTTTTAATATTTACAGTAGCGACAACGGATTACACAGTGCTATTAAGGATATTTATGATTCCTGCTTGTGCATGTCGAGACCTAAAACTTGGCTTAAAAACGCAGTTGAAAATTATAATAACACCGATTTAAAGACTAATTGCTTTGCTGATATTATTTTCAAAAACGCTTTAATGAAAATAGACTCAGTGATTGAGCAGTTTAATATGATTATGCTTGAAACGGCTGACCTTTCAGTCGGTGCAAAGGTTACTGAAAGTTTCAGTGTTGCAATTGAATATCTCAACAATATGAAGTCTTGCGCTGAGAAAAAGGATTGGAATAATCTTTATAATTTATCTAATTCTTATTCTACACCGAGTTTGCCAATTGCTAAAAAGTGGGATAGTCAGGAAGATTTAGACAAGGTAAAAAGGGTAAGGGATAACTGTAGAGATAGCATTAAAAGTATTGCCGACGATATGGTTGGTCCTGATACCGTTGTCATTGAGTCCTTAAAACATTCTGCTACTCAAGTAGAAATGTTGGTTAAACTTGTTAATGAATATTCAGATGAATACTACAATTTACTGCTCTCCAAAAACATTTTCACATTTTCGCAAATTGAACAGTTAGCATTAAAACTTTTATGTGAAGAAGACGGCGAAAGGCTAGTTCCGTCCGAAATTTCGAAAGAAGTTTGCAAACTTTATGATGAAGTTTTAGTTGACGAATATCAGGATAACAATGACTTGCAAGATTCATTATTTTATGCCGTTTCAGATTCGGGCAAGCATTTATTCTTAGTTGGTGACGTAAAACAAAGTATTTACGGTTTCAGAAACGCTAGTCCTGATAACTTTCTAAAACACAAAAACGCTTTTCCTTTGTATGACGGTGAAAAAGACCCTTCAAAAGTTATTTTGAGCGCTAATTTCAGAAGCCGTAGCGGTGTTTGTAATTTTGTCAACGGCATTTGTAAAACATTAATGCAAAAAAGTACTAGCGGTATGGATTATGACAATGAGGAAAAGCTTGTCGCCGAAGCCGAGTATCCCGATAACAAAAAAAACGCAGTAGACGTATATTTAAATAATTGCGAAAGTGACAAACGGGATGAAACAGATGCTGAAATTATCGCATCATACATCAAAAGAACTATGGAAGAAGCACCTTTTTTAAAAGACGGTGATAATTTAAGAAAAGCTGATTTCAGAGATTTTGCTATTTTAATGCGTTCGCCCGGTTCAAAAGTGCGATGCTACACCGACGCATTAAAAAGACACGGTATTCCTGTATCGTATAACGTTGGTGATTTTTTTAAATCTTATGAAATATTAACTGCAATTTCTATATTAAAAGTTATCAACAATCCGACCGATGAAATTTCGCTGTTATCTGCTATGACAAGTGTCGCATTTGGTTTTGATTTTGATGATGTTGCAAGTTTGAAAATTAAATATAAATCAAAAAGTTTATACACCAACGTTGTTAAATCAGCTAAAGACGGTGATGAAAAAAGTAAAAACTTTCTTAACAAAATTAATGAGCTTCGTACGCGTTCTGTCATATTGCCTGTTAGCAGACTTTTAAACGAAATGTATACCGTTACATCTCTGCGCGAAATATTATGTGCCGGTACTAACGGTAACGATTGCCTTGTTAATTTACTGAATTTGGTAAGTATTGCCACCGATTATGAGGGTATATCACAAGGTGGACTCCAAGGATTTTTGGCTCATTTTGACCGTTTGGCTGAAGATGGTAGCAACGGCGACAAATCAACTAACTCTAATGGCAATGCAGTAAAAATTATGAGTTTCCACGGCTCTAAAGGTTTGCAGTTTCCGATTTGCATAATCGCAGGAGTTGGTAATAACTTTAATAAAACCGATTTAAACGACAGAATTATATTAAGCAACGACTTCGGTTTGGGATTGAACATTGTAAATAATGGTGTGAAACTTAATACAATAGCCCGTAAGGCGCTAAGATTGGTGCAAAACGAAAAGTTGATTGCCGAGGAATTGAGATTGCGCTACGTTGCGATGACGAGAGCTGAAGAAAGATTAATGATTTCTATTACATCGTCAAAATGTAGGGAAGACGTTATTTCTGCTGCAGCATCCTTAGGATTAAGCGCCGTTAACACAGGTTTAGTACCCGCAGATGCCGTAATTAATGCTCATGGCTTTAAATCAATGTTTTTATCTGCTTTACTTTTACAAAATGATGGCGATAAATTAGGTGAAATAGCCGATATTGACCCGATAGGTTTTAACGGTGACGCCAAGTTTAATTTCCATTACACAGAAAGTCATTCATTTGAAGTTGATTTTGAAGATATTATTGAAGATTCAAAGCAAAGTTATATTTGTGATACTGAAACAAAATTGAAGTTAGATGAAAGATTTAATTTTGAGTATCCTTTTATTAATGATACTAAAATCCCTTCAAAAATTGCAGTTACTAGCCTTATTCACGGTGAAAAAACAGCATTTGCGTTTAAGTCTCGTCCGCGATTTATGTCAAAATCGGGTTTAACACCTGCAGAACGCGGAACTGCAATGCACAAGGTTATGCAATTCATTAATTTTGACAATGCTGAAAAAGACCTGAATTTAGAACTTGAACGTCTTTACGAGTACGAATTTTTAAGTTTAGAGGAATTCGAGAGTCTAGACTGTAATGCGCTTCAAAACTTTTTCAAAAGTAACCTTTATAGTCGTTTAAAAAACGCCGAAAAGGTTTTGAGAGAGTATAAATTTATGGTTAATTATCCGTATGAGGGTAGTGAAACTATAGTTCAGGGTATTGCGGATTGTATTTTCTTTGAAAACGGTAATGCTATAATTATTGACTTCAAAACAGATAAAGTTTCGTCTTTAGATGAACTTAAAGAGCGATATTCTAAACAGTTGGAAATTTACAAATTGGCTATCAGTGAGATTTTTTCAATATCTGTCAAAGAATGTATAATTTATTCAACTCATTTAAGTTCCGAAATTTCTATTTAGGTTTATAAGAATTTGATAAATAATAAGGCATATTTTAGCGTATTTTCTCTAAAATATGCCTTGTTTATGTGTTTATTATCTGTTATAATACTAATTTGTAAAAAATAATTCCAAATTAAAGGGAAGTTGAAAAAATGGGTAAGGCAGAAAACATAAGAAACGTTGCTATTATTGCTCACGTTGACCACGGTAAAACAACCTTGGTTGACCAATTGTTAAAACAAAGCGGTACATTCCGCCAAAATGAACAAGTTGCCGAGCGTGTTATGGACTCGGGCGACCTTGAACGTGAACGCGGAATTACAATTCTTTCTAAAAACACAAGCGTTATGTACGGTGATATTAAAATTAACATCGTTGACACCCCGGGACACGCTGATTTCGGCGGTGAGGTTGAGCGTATTTTAATGATGGTTGACGGCGTTGTATTACTTGTTGACGCTTTTGAGGGCTGTATGCCACAGACACGTTTTGTATTAAAAAAAGCGTTAGGTCTTGGTAAAAAAGCTATTGTTGTTGTAAATAAAATAGACCGTCCTATGGCTCGTCCTAAAGAAGTTATAGACGAAGTTCTTGATTTATTTATTGAACTCGGTGCAGATGATGACCAGATTGAATTTCCTGTAGTTTATGCATCGGGTCGTGACGGCTACGCATCGACCGACCCTGATAATATGGGTACTGACTTAAAACCGATTTATGATGCTATTATTAACGAAATTCCTGCACCTGAAGGTGACATTGACGGTCCTACACAGGTTCTTTTCTCTAATATTGATTATGATGATTACATCGGCCGTATCGGTGTTGGACGTGTTGAGCGAGGCTCAATTAAAGTTGGTCAAAACGTAGCTCTTTGTCGTGAAGATGGAACTCATAAAAACGTTAAAATCACAAAGTTGTTCCTTTTTGAAGGTTTACGTCGTATTGAGGTTGAGGAAGCAAAGTTCGGTGAATTGGTTTCGGTTGCAGGTATTGCCGACCTTAATATTGGTGAAACCGTTTGCGACCCCGAGCATATTGAGCCATTGCCTTTTATTAAAATAGACGAGCCTACCTTGTCAATGAACTTTATGGTTAATAATTCACCTTTTGCAGGTAAAGAGGGTAAGTTTGTTACCTCGCGTAATATTCGTGACCGCCTTTTCAAAGAGGTTGAAACTAACGTTAGTATGCGTGTTGAAGAAACTGATTCTGCTGATACATTTAAGGTATCGGGCAGAGGTGAATTACATTTATCTATCCTTATTGAAACAATGCGCCGTCAAGGTTATGAATTCCAGGTTTCTCCGCCTGAGGTTATCTATAAAACTGATGCAAACGGCAAAAAGTTAGAGCCTATCGAGTTGCTTATGATTGAAGTTCCCGAGGAATATGTCGGCTCTGTTATGGAAAGACTTGGTTCACGTCACGCTGAATTGCAAAATATGGGTACACGTGAAACAGGTTTGAGCCATTTGGAATTCCTTATTCCAGCACGTGGACTTATCGGCTACCGTTCACAGTTTATGACAGATACTAACGGTAACGGTATTATGAACCATATTTTCCACGGATATGAGGAATATAAGGGTGATATTGAAAACCGTCTTACAGGTTCATTAATTGTACATGAATCAGGTGAATCTACCGGTTACGGTCTGTTTAATACACAATCTCGCGGTAAGTTGTTTATCGGTCCCGGTGTGCCTGTTTATGAGGGTATGATTATCGGTGAAAATCCAAAAAATGAAGACATCGTCTGCAACGTATGTAAGAAAAAAGCAGCTACAAATATGCGTGCTGCGGGCTCTGACGATGCTTTAAAATTAACTCCTCCGTCGATTATGAGTTTGGAACAGTCACTTGAATTTATTAAATCTGATGAGCTTGTCGAGATTACTCCGACCTCAATCAGATTGAGAAAGAAAATTCTCGATAAAGAAACCCGAATGAAATATGAAAGCAGAATGAGAAAGCAATAATGGAATACATTATTCTTGATAACGAATGGCATACGCCTTACTGTAAAGTTAACGGCAAATGCTTCAATGAACTTATTGAAATCGGTGCTGTTAAGTTAGACGAAAACTTGAAGGAAATTTCAAGATTTTCGGTGCTAATTAAGTCAACATTCACCAAGAAACTTAACAGCCGTTTTCAGCGTTTAACCAACATTACAACCGAAGAAATGTTAAGTCAGGGTATGACGTTTGAGCAAGCAATTTCACTATACAGTGAATGGGCGGGCGAGGACGCTATTACTATGACTTGGAGTAACTCCGATTTATACGTTTTATTGGAAAACTTCAGGCTTCGCAGAAAATTAAACAGAGTTCCGATTATCGTAAAGTATTTGGACTTACAAAAATATGTTCAAAACGAAATGATTAAGTTGGGAAATAATATCACTTCTCAAATTTCGGTTTCAAACGCTGCAATAATGTTGGGGATTTCTATTGACGGAATTGACCTGCATCGTGCATTAGACGATAGTTTGCTTTGCGCCGAAATGCTTCGAAAAGTTTATAATAAGAATAGGTTGCTTACATACGTTATAGATACAAGCGCGCCCGATTATTATGACAGGCTTACTTTTAAAGCGTACATTATCCGCGATTTGAACAGTCCTCTTGTCAATAGAAAGAAGATGGAGTTTAAATGTGAAAAATGTGGTAAAGACGCTAAGAGAATGACGCCCTGGACATTTCGAGGTCATGGATTCAGAGCTGAATTTTTGTGTCAGGACTGTGATAATAAATTTGTTGGCAGGGTCACCTTTAAAAAATACTATGACAAGGTAGTTGTCAAGCATAATACCGCGCCTATACCCGCAATTCCTGTAAAAGTTGAAAAAGTCAAGCCTGATTTAGCAGAAAACAAAATAGAAAACTAAAATAATCACCCGTACTTTTTAATATAAATTGTACGGGTGATTATTTATGGGTATATTAGCAATTATTAGTGCTATTTTATTACTTACAAACGGTGTTATATTAACATATAAATCTGGATTTTTTCAATTTAAACATCTTGATATAATTTTTAAAATTACTTTCAAAAAATTGATTAAAGCTAAAGATTTAAAAGGCTTTAAGGCCATGGCATTGGCTTTAGGGAGTACAATTGGAATAGGGAATATAGTAGGCGTTACTTCTGCTGTAATTATTGGCGGTGCGGGTGCAGTGTTTTGGATGCTTTTGTCGGGTTTTGCCGGTATGATTATTAAATTCTCAGAAACATATATTTCGGTTGAGGATAAAATTATAAATAAAAGAAATTCAGGTGGACCGATGTATTTTTTAAAAGCTCAGTGTAAGGGTATTTTTAAAAATATTGGCACTGTATTTGCTTTAATTTGTGTCGGCGCTTCGTTTTTAGCAGGAAATATAATTCAGTCAAAATCTATCTACCGTTTTGCTGAAATAGGCTTTAATATTAACCCTATTTTAATTACGTTTTTGGTTGTTCCGCTTTTAATTGTTATAATACTCGGAAAAGACCGTTTATACCAAAATTTCTCAGCCATTTTTGTACCGTTAATGTCGTTGTTTTATATTTTTTCAATGGTGTATATAATTATTTCAAATTTCAAAAATATTCCTAATGCAGTATTGTCAATTGTTAGTGAAGCGTTTGGATTTAGGTCAGCAGTTGGTGGTTTTAGTGGATTTGTAATTTCACAGTCTATTAAAGTTGGTATTATGAAAGGATTATTTACACACGAGGCAGGGATGGGCAGTTCACCGATTGCACATTCAAGTGCCGAAAATCCTGACCCATTTATCCAAGGTTGTTGGGGTATTGTTGAAGTTTTTATTGATACAATAATCGTTTGCACTTTGACAGCTTTTGCAGTGCTTACGTCACCGATTTATTTAAATCGAAATATAAGTGACCCGTTTGCCTTAATATGCTGTATTTTTGAAAATTCTTTCGGCACTATTGGTATAAAACTTTTATGTATTTCGGCCTGTTGCTTTGCCTTTGCATCTATCATCGGTTGGTCATTTTACGGAATTAAGGCACTTGAATTTTTAAATAAAACATCAATAGCAAGAAAAATATATACAGTTATTTTCGTTTGTTTTGTTCCGTTATCACTTATATTCAATGATGCAGTTGCATGGGTTTTGACCGATATATTTAATTCCTCTATGCTTATAATAAATTCAGGTTTTCTTTTAGTTTTTGGCGGGAATTCAGTAAAAGATTTAAAGAAAATTAGAAATGTGCTTGAAATAGATTTAAAATAAAATTATAATAATGTTGTAAAAGAGGTGAGTAATGTGATTTGTAATTTGTGTCCAAGAAAATGCAATTTGGAACGTAATAATGACATCGGCAACGGTTATTGCAAAATGCCATTATTGCCCGTGATTGCACGTGCGGGTTTGCATTTTTGGGAAGAACCGTGTATCAGTGGTACTAACGGCTCGGGCACAATATTTTTCAGCGGTTGCTCATTAGGTTGTGTTTTTTGTCAAAACAATGAAATTTCTCATAAAAACTTCGGTAAGAAAGTATCTGTTGAACGTTTGGCAGAGATTTTTAATGAATTAGAAAACAAAGGTGCCCATAATATAAACCTCGTCAACCCAACGCATTATTTAGATGCTATTGAAGAGGCAATTAAGATATATAAACCTAATATTCCGATAGTTTATAATTCGTCAGGGTTTGATACCGAATCACAAATTAAAAGAGCATCAAAATTCACCGATATATTCTTAATGGATTACAAATATCGTTCAAATGAAAGGGCCAGAAAGTATTCTAAAGCCGAAAGTTACCCTGAAATTGCCGAGAAAGCCATTTTAAAATGTGCTGAAATCATTAAAGAAAATGTAATTGATAAAAACGGCATTATGCAAAAGGGACTTATTATCCGTCATTTGATTTTGCCACAAGGCACCAACGATGCGATAGAGGTTATAAAATGGGTCGAAAATAACGTTCCTTGGGCGTTTTTAAGTTTGATGAGTCAATATACTCCTTGCGGTGATTTGACCGATTACAAGGAAATTAATCGCAAAATTACCTATCGTGAGTATAATAAGGTTTTAGATTTTGCTTCTCAAACTAAAATTTACAATATATTTACACAAGAACTTTCAAGTTCTACTGCTGAATACATACCGCCGTTTAATTTAGAGGGCGTTTAAATTAAATAGTTATATTTTCTGTGAGCTTATCATAAACATTACCAAAGCTTAAAATAATGCGGAGGAATGTTTATGACAAGCTCAAATCTTTATAACGATATAGCAAAACGTACCGGCGGTGATATCTATATCGGTGTTGTAGGACCTGTGAGAACAGGTAAATCTACCTTTATTAAAAAATTCATGGATACTCTTGTTATACCTAATATTGAGAGTGAATACTCAAGAGAGCGGGCAACCGACGAATTACCGCAATCGGCAGGCGGTAGGACGATTATGACCACAGAGCCGAAGTTTGTTCCTGAAAAGGGTGTTGAAATTAGCGTTGATGACTCGGTTAAAATGAACGTGCGTCTTATTGACTGTGTAGGCTACATTGTTCCAAGTTCTCTTGGTTACATCGAGGACGATAATCCGAGAATGGTTATGACACCTTGGTTTCAGGAGCCTGTACCGTTTAATATGGCTGCTGAATATGGCACAAAAAAGGTTATTACTGAACATTCAACAATCGGTTTGGTCATCACTACCGACGGAAGTATCAGTGATATCCCGCGTGACGAGTATTCTGAAGCCGAGGAACGTGTTATATCAGAACTTAAAGCAATAAATAAACCTTTTGTTGTACTTATGAACAGTATGTATCCAGAGTCCGAAAGTGCTATTGAATGTGCAAAGGATATTGCCGAAAAATACGACGTTTCGGTTAAACCAATTAACTGCCTTGAACTTTCTGAAAGTGATATTCTTGATATTATGTCAGAAATACTATATGAATTCCCGGTTAAAGAAATTAAAATTAAACTGCCGATGTGGATTACAGCGTTAGACTCTGACCATTGGTTACAAAGAAATATCTATAATTCGGTGTTATCTTCCGCAAATGAAGTTAAAAAGGTTTCGGATATAAAAAGTTTTACTAAAAAACTTTCAAAATGCGAAAATATGACCTATTGTTCAATTGATAATGTTGAATTAGGGTCAGGTAGCGGAGTTGTAAAGGCAGATATCGACCGTGATTTGTTCTATAAGGTTTTAAAAGAGTCAACCGGCGTTGATATTAATAACGAACAACAGCTAATGCGTGAAATTATTGAATTTTCAAATATAAAAAAGGAATATTACCGCTTTAAAAACGCTCTTGATGAGGTTGAGGCAACGGGGTACGGTATTGTGATGCCTGAAATTGACGAGTTAACATTAGAGGAACCTGAAATCGTAAAGCAAGGCGGACGTTACGGAGTAAGATTACGTGCCTCTGCACCGTCAATTCATATGATGAAGGCAGACATCACAACCGAGGTTAGTCCCATAGTTGGCAGTGAAAAGCAGTCGGAAGATTTAGTAATGTATTTACTTAATGAATTTGAGGAAGAACCAACTAAAATTTGGGATTCTAATATTTTCGGTAAAGTCGGATCGTAGCCATGTCGTT
>JAZRSW010000095.1:0-12377 GCA_045651745.1 Acutalibacteraceae bacterium | reverse complement strand
AAAAGAGGGACTAATATGAGAAAACGTTTTGTGATTATGTTAATGCTCGTTGTATTTTCGTTTTGTCTTTATGCGTGCAACGATAAGGCCAAAGCCACTGTCAATTCTAACAGTTCTGACGGCAGTAATTCCAGCATAGCTGTTTCGGTTAGTGTTGCAACAGATAAACAGACTTCAAACACTACTGATTATGTTCATTTTTATGACAAGGGTAATGTAAATACCGATTGGAAAATTGTCATAACGGTAAACGAGCAGATTGATGGTCTTGAGTTTTTAGAATTGGACAACTCTGATGCTTTAAGTATTGGCAAAACGCTTTATCAATCAGAATCCCCAAAAATTGGCGAGGCTTATATCTTCCACACATATATTAATGACGCTACGCTTAATAGAGCAGTATCTTATAAAGATAAAAACGGACAAATAAAATATTTCGGTATCGAATGCAATATGAACAACGGCTCGGTTAGTTTAAAGGAAATAGAGTTTTAGCAGTAAAAAGCAAGGCTTTGCCTTGCTTTTTTGTTTATACAATGTATAATATACACAAGAGGTGGAAATATGTCAGACAAATACATAAGCAATATTTTGTTTCTTAATAAATTAGACAAAAATTCTTATCTTAATGATTTGCCGGTTATTAAGTTTTTGTCAAGAGAAAAACAATTAACTTTTTCCTCAAATGTCACATTTTTTGTCGGCGAAAACGGAACAGGGAAGTCCACATTATTGGAGGCAATAGCAGTAGCATACGGATTTAATGCAGAGGGCGGTTCGAGGAATTTCACTTTTTCCACCAATGCAACCCATTCAGAATTGTTTAAGCATATAGAAGTCGGTAAAAAAGGTTTTGCAAAGGATGGTTTCTTCCTTCGTGCAGAAAGTCTTTATAATGTTGCTACTAATATCGACGACATGGACAAGCTTCCATCGTTCGATGCGCCTATAATAGGCGGGTATGGTGGCGTATCTTTACATAATCAATCTCACGGTGAAAGTTTTTTATCAATTGTGCAAAATCGTTTTTTCGGCAACGGGCTTTATATGTTGGACGAGCCGGAAGCAGCATTATCGCCGATGAAGTTACTTACATTGATTGCCCTAATTGATAAGTTGGTGAAGGAAAATTCTCAATTTATAATAGCCACCCATTCACCTATTTTAATGGCTTTCCCGGAGGCTGAAATTTTGGAGTTTTCACAAAGCGGGATTAAAAAAGTGGATTATCAGGACACTGAGCATTTTCAAATAACAAAAAACTTTTTGAACAACCCCGAGAAAATGCTTCATTATTTGTTGGATAATAATATATGCTAAATAAATACAAAAAGACACTTGATGTGAACTAGGCAAGGCTCACATTAAGTGTCTTTTTAAGACCAATATTATAATAAATAATCCGGTAAATCGGAACGTCGGGATGTGGGAGCAGGAGTGCTTGTTGGTTGAATTTCAACAGTGGTCGGAGTTTGAGTTTTAGGTGAGGAATGAGTGGTTTTGAATTTCTTTTTAGGCTTAATTGCCTTGGGTTTTGACAGTTTAGATACAGAAATTTCCCCTTTAGAAAATGCTTTTGCAGAAAGACCCGTTACACGCTTAAAGGTGGTAGAGAAGTAGGGCTGACTCGAAAACTGCAGTACCTTTGCGATACGGGTTATACCGTATCCTGCGAGTAACAACTCTTTTGCCTTTTTGATTTTCAACATCAGATAATATTCGTGAACGCCAATGCCTGTATATTTCCAAAAGATGCGTTTTAAACCTGAAAGGCTAACCCGTAACATATCGGCCAATTCGTCAACAGTGATTTTTGATGCGATATATCTTTCCATAATAGAAACGGCTTTTGAAAACACGTGTGTCTTTTCATTTTTTAGCGGGGTAGGGTTGGAATTTAATTTGTTACATTTATTTAATAGTAGTTGAAGTAATAATTCTTGCTGAATTTGGTCTTTGTCGGTCAATAAAGAGTCGACTAAATCAACTATCGATGCATCTAAATTGAAGATTTTATCGGTTGAACTAAAATCATATAAATTGCTCAATTTGAATTGTATAGCGGTGTAATGTGCAGCACTATTTTCGTCGATATAATAGAAGTCGTCAGGGGAAATGAGCAATAAACTTTCGGGTGAAAGCAGATAAACAGAATTGTTCAGCGTAACGGTGAGAGAACCATTGTGTAAATATAACATTTGCCAAGTATCAGAATTATCGGACACACTAAAGCCCTTAATAATATTTGTCACAGAAACTATTTTTACAGAGTTTTTAGACATTTTTTCACCGCCTTGAACTAAAAACAAATATAAATAAATTAAATTATAATAATATATAATTATGGTTCGAAAGTATTATAACACATTCACAATCTAAATGTCAATAGAAACATCAAAAAAGCAGCCGCCTAACAGCGACTGCTTTCATAAAATAATTTAATTATTATTTAATTACGGGGCAATTTTGCTTAATAGAAGTTCAATTGCTTCCTCATTTATTTCTCTGGGGTTTGATGCGGTACACAAATCATCGATGGCGGCATTGATGATGTTTTGTTTTTCTCTTTCAAAATCAGATTTGCTAATACCAGCATCCCACAAGGTTGCCGGAATTTCCATACGGCGAAGCATATATTTAACTTCGTCTATAAGGCTTTCAACAGCAATGCGAACGTTGTCGTGAGGTAGGCTCAACTTTCTTGAAATATCTGCATAACGTTTTGCTGCTTCGCAAGGTTCTGAGCCAAAGCATGCACGTAAATGTGAATTAAATCTAATCACGTGTGGTAAAAGCATTGCATTGGCGCGACCGTGAGGAATGTGGAACTTTGCGCCAAGTGCGTGAGCGATGCCGTGGTTAATACCGAGACCAACCTCGTTAAATGCCATACCGGCAAGACACGAAGCACTATGCATTTTTTCTCTTGCTACAACATCGTGTCCGTCCTTGTAAGCATACGGGAGATACTGAAAAGCAAGTAACAACGCCTTTTCAGCCAAGGCGTCAGATGCATCGTTAGCGTTGATTGAAACCAACGCCTCAAAAGCGTGAGTAATAACGTCCATACCCGTATCCGCGGTAACCGAAGGCGGTGCTGACAAAACTAACTCAGGGTCGAGAATAGCAAGGTCGGGCAACATACCCTCGTCAACCAAAGGATACTTTAAGTGGTCAGTGTCGTCGGTTACAACTGCAAACTTTGTAACCTCTGAACCCGTACCACTGGTTGTAGGTATAGCAATGAGTTTCAAATCACCCATCCCCGACTTTTCAGCCATAAAGACGATAGCCTTTGCCGCATCAATAGCAGAACCGCCACCAAGAGCAATTATAATTTCGCCACGATTTTCGGTAATAAATTTCAAACCTTTGGCAATAAGTGAGGTGGAGGGGTCGGGCGTTACATCATCGAATATTGAAATGTTTTTGTAATCAGCCATTTTATCGGTGATTTTGTTAATCATACCCGAAGAAACCATAAATTTGTCGGTTATGATTACGGCTGATGCACCTTTAAACTCTTTAAGAGTATCAAGAGCGTTTGAATTAAAACGCACCTCTGTACGTATCTTAAATCTATTCATAAAACGTCCAATTATTTTACGATTTTAACCTTAAATCCGTTACCGATACCTGCGGCATTAGCATCGTCAGTATCAATGTGCATTTCCAAACGGAAAGCCTTGTTAACGCGAACCTGAACGTCATAGAAGGTAGTTCTGCGCTCGCCGTCAACCTCGACAGTTACATAATCACCGTCATTAAGTCCGAATTGTTTGCCTTCTTCGTCACTCATATGAATATGGCGGTTAGCAATGATGCAACCCTCTTTCAAGGTTACAATGCCTTTCGGTCCGACGATAGTAATCGGTGCAGAGCCTTTAATGTCGCCCGATTCACGTACAGGAGGTTTAACCTTTAAGGTAAATGAGTCAGTACGGGAAATTTCGACCTGAGATTCTTTACGGACGGGTCCTAAAACTCTTACACCCTCAATAGGACGGAGCGAGGGGCCGATAATAGTCAACTGTTCTTTGCAAGCAAACTGACCGGGCTGTGACAAATCCTTAATAGGTGTAAGTTCGTATCCTACACCGAAAAGGGTTTCCAAATCCGCTTTCGATAAGTGAATATGGCGGTTAGAAACGCCAACCGGAACTGTATCGTTAGCCGATGTTGAGCCGTTAGAGCATTGAGCCATTACGCGACTAACTATTTCGGCAACTATTTTTTCATCATAAGCCATAATTCACACCTCTTATATAATACGGAAGCTGTCAGCCATTACGCAACGACGCTGACGGGTGAAGCTTCGAGCCGAAGTAATACCCTCACCGGTAGGACCTGCGATAGTAAATGTAGCGTGACCTTCACCGCCGAAGCCGATACCTGCATAAGAGGGTGCATTCTTAACAAAAATGGTAGTTTCAACTGCACGGGCAAATGCCGAGAGGTTGTCAATATTCTTGGAATGCATATGAGCAGTGTGGCGGTTGCCATGCTCTGCCTTAACTGCAAGTTCAATAGCCTCTTCAATGTTATTAACACGAACGATAGGCAAAATGGGCATCATAAGTTCTTCCTGAACGAAGAGGTGATTGAAATCGGTTTCACAAATGATGCAACGGATGTCATTGCTTACGTTGATACCGATTTTCTCGAGTAATACTTTAGCATCACGGCCAACGCAATTACGGTTAACAACAAGTCTTGTATTACCTTTCTTATCCTTGGTTTCAACAAGAACGATTTTAGCCAATGCGTCAGCCTGCTCAGATGTAATCATATAAGCGCCGTTTTTGAGCATAACCGAGATAAGCTCATCTGCAATATTACGGAATGCAAAAACTTCCTTTTCGGCAATACAAGGAAGGTTGTTATCGAAAGTACAACCATCGATAATGTCTTTACCTGCCTTTTGAATATCAGCAGTATCGTCAACGATAACGGGGCGGTTACCTGCACCTGCGCCGATAGCCTTTTTACCCGAAGAAAGCACGGCTTTTACAACACCGGGACCGCCGGTGCAAACGAGCAAACGAACTAACGGGTGTGACTGCATAATTGCAGCAGATTCCAAAGTTGGTTTAACCATTGAGCAAACCAAAACTTCAGGACCGCCTGCGGCTTTAGAAGCACGGTTTACAAGGTCAACTGCATAGTTAGAGGTAGCAATTGCGTTGGGGTGGGGGTTGAATACAACACCGTTACCTGCGGCAATCATACCGATACTGTTACAAATTACGGTTTCACTCGGGTTGGTACTCGGAGTAATAGCACCTACAACACCGAACGGAGCCATTTCAACCAATGTCAAACCGTTGTCACCGGTGCGAGCGTTAGAAACAATGTCCTCTGTACCGGGGGTCTTATCAGCAACCAAAATATGCTTTAAACGTTTGTGTTCAACCTTACCCATACCGGTTTCGCTGACGCCGAGCTGTGCCATAATGGGAGCTTCAGCACGTGTTAAACGGCGGATTTCGGTAATAATTGCTTCACGCTGCTCAACCGACATAGCACGTACCTTTAAGTATGCTTCCTGAACTGCTGCAATAGCGTCATTCATATCCGAGTAAACACCGACAAACTTTCTGGGGCCGTAATGTGTGCTATCCCAGTCAGATGTGTCGCTTGTTTTCATTTTATTTAAAACAAGGTTAACAACCTCACGAATTTCACTTTCTGAAATGTTTGCCATTGTTAATTACTCCTTACAAAATTTCAAAGTATCTAAAGCAATCATATATTCCTCGTTGGTGGGAATAATCATTGTCTTAACCTTTGCGTCGGCAGTAGAAATATCCTTCTCAACACCGCGTAAAGTTTTATTTAATTCTTTGTTAATCTTAATTCCGAAGAAATCCATATCTTCGCAAACTGCTTCACGTAAAGCGGCATCGTTTTCGCCAATACCGGCAGTGAAAACAAGAGCATCAATACCGTTTAATTCAGCAACATAGCTACCGATAATCTTCTTAATGCTGTTAACAAGGATTTTTTGAGCAAGTTTTGCTCTGTAGTTGCCGTTTTCGGCAGCTTCAGCAATAGCCCGGCAGTCATTAGAAACACCGCTGATACCCAAAAGACCTGATTTGCGGTTGAGTAAATCTTCAACTTCATCAGGTGAAAGATTTTCAGCTTTCATAATATAGGGGATAACAGTCGGGTCGATTGAGCCGCTTCGGGTCCCCATCGGTAAGCCTTCCTGCGGAGTAAAGCCCATAGAAGTGTCAATCGCAATGCCCTTATCAACCGCAGTAATGGAAGAACCGTTACCTAAATGGCAGGTGACAATTTTTAATTCCTCAATCGGCTTATTTAAAAGCTCTGCGGCTTTAGCGGCAACATAACGGTGAGAAGTACCGTGGAAACCGTAACGGCGGATTTGATATTTAGTATAAAGTTCATACGGAATAGGGTAGATTGTGCGGAAGTCCTCCATTTGAGAATAGAAGGAGGTATCAAATACGGCAACCTGCGGCACGCTTGACATCAAACGTCTGCAAGCGGTGATGCCTTTGATAGCCGGAGGTCCGTGTAACGGGTTAATCGGCACAATACCTTCGAGGTACTTTACAACCTCGTCATCGATAAGGGAGGAAGCCTTTAATTTTTCTCCACCGTGAGCAACTCTGTGTCCGAGAGCGCCGATTTCGTCGATACTTGCTACAACTCCGTGTTCGTCGCTTACGAGCAAGTCAAGAACGATAGAAAGCGCTTTTTCGTGGTCTTCGAGTTCGGTTTCGATAACGTGTTTGTTGTCAGCGTATTTGTGGGTTACAATACCACCTTTACCGCCGATACACTCACAAAGTCCTTTAGCTAAAACATCACCGTTATCCATATTGAATAACTGATATTTCAATGAAGAACTACCTGCATTTAAAACGAGTATTTTCATTTTCAATTTCCTCCCAATAATCAATCAATTAGTAAACCAATTCAATTTCTTTGTCCCTGCAATATTCAACCCAGCGGTCAGATGGGGCTTCATCGGTTACTATCGTATCAATATCATTCGGTTCGCAAACGTGAACGAACGAAATTTTATCAAATTTTGTTGCGTCAACCGCCAATATTTTGCGGTTGGCTGCGGCAAATATTGCACGCTTTATTTCGCAATCCTTTTCGTTGGAATCTGTAACGCCCATATTCATATCAAGACCTTTTGATGAGCAGATTGCCAAATCAACGTGGAAGCCTTTAATCATACGTTCAGCCGAAGTTCCAACCAACGACAAAGCGCCTTTTTTTAAAGTACCACCTGTGGAAAGGATATTCCAATCACTTTTATCAGCTAATTCCATCAAAATTTCAATCGAGTTGGTGATAAGGGTGATATTATTAAGGTGTGAGATACATTTTGTGACGTAAATTGCGGTAGAACTTGCATCCATCATTATATAATCACCGTCGTGTATCATTTCGGCAATTTTTTCAGCGATTTTCATCTTACGTTCAATGTTAGAACGTTTACGAACACTGTAAGGAAGGTCAACGTTCAAGTTTTTATTGGCTACTGCACCGCCATAGGTCTTGGTTGCAAGACCTTCATTGTCGAGTTTTTCAAGGTCGCGTCGGATGGTTTCCTCGGTAACGTCGAACTCACGGCTTAAATCGGTGACAATAACCTTGCCTTCAGCGTTTAACTTTGCAAGTATAGCGTTACGGCGTTCAATTGCGAGCATATTTTTATACTCTCCTTAAAATTACAGAATTTTACTCCAGAATTTTTCATCAGGGCGGGGGATAACAGCGCTGTCAAGGAACATTCCTTTGTCGCCGGCGCCCTGTTTTGCACGTTCAATAGCGGCTTCAACTGCGGCAATTTCACCCGTAAGCAGTAAGTATGACTTACCGCACATACCACGTGCCAAACGAAGCTCAATCAAGTCAACCAAAGCGGTTTTTGCGGCCACATCGGCGGCTACAACTGCGGTAGCGGCTGAAAATGTTTCAAGTATACCAAGTGCATTAGGTGTTCCGATGTTGCTTGCACCGTAAAGTGCCGAGAAGATTGAATCGTGTGGGTTGCCCAATACAAATGTGTCAATCAACTGCTCTCTATCGGCGTTTGCGGCAGCCTCAACTGCAGCATTAACAGCACTTAAATCACCGCTGATTAATGCTAAAAATTTACCCGGGCAAACAGTGTCTGCCTGAAGTAACTCAACCTCTGCGGTTTTAACCATACGGTCTGCTGCACGCATACCGGAGGAAACAGTTTTAAATTCTACCATACCAATAGCCTTTTTCATTTTTCAGTCTCCTCCTATTCTACAGAGATAATAATGTTTTTATCGTTTACATCCAACACAGTGCCGTTAAGCGGTGCGTGGATGCCTACACTCAATGCGTTTTCTTGCGGTTCTGCAATAAGCTGATTTGCTGAAACTTTGTCACCTTTTTTAACTAAGGCTTTAGCCGGTGCACCGATGTGCTGTGAAAGGGCAATTACAAGACGCTTCACCGAAACACTGTCCTCAGTAATAGGTGCTGGTTTATTGTAAGGGTCAAGCCCTAATCTCGCACGAAGCCTGGAAACCGGAATCATTCTTAAATCGCGAGTCGCGTCAACATCACGCATATCGGGCTGTTCAGGCGGTTTAATTCCGTTTTTTCTCAAAGATGCTTTAGTTGCACCAAGTAATGCTCTCGGTGATAAGCCTTGGTTACAGGAGTAAGCCTCACAAAGTCCGCATCCTGAACAGAAAGCGGCGTTAAGGTAAGGTGAGGTATCGCTTGTGACCGAATGTGCTGCCGCGTTCATCAATGCACTCGGGTCAATAGGGTGACCCAAAAGGTGTCTCGGACAAAGACTTGTGCAGTAATTACATTGACAGCAAGCCGACATTGCGCGTCGTATATCCACAGAAATTTTGGTCTGTTTTCTTTGAACCAACGGTGAGGTTTTGGGTAAAACAATTACCGCGTTGGTAGTTTTTGTGACGGGTTGCGAAGAAGAACCCAAAGGACCCATCATCGGTCCGCCTATTATGTAAGCGGGGTCGGATATTGTAACTCCGCTCGCCATTTTTATCAAGTTTTCTAAAGGTGTACCAATCGGTGCCAAAATGGTCATAGGGTTTTTAACCTCACCGATTACGGTAACGTATTTGTGGGTAACCGGCTCACCATTTAATGCTTTATAAACATTGTAAACGGTTTCAACGTTAAGTACCGTAACACCCACAGATAAAGGAATTTGACCTGCAGGTACAACCCTGCCGGTCGCTTCATAGGTAAGCACAACTTCATCGCCTGCAGGATAAATCTCAGGCAACGTGCAAATTCTCATATTTTCAAAGGAAGAAATTTCACCGTTTATAGCATCAACAGTTTCCTTGTAGGAAGCTTTGATGCCTATAATAATGTCTTTTATTCCTGTTAATTTCGAAATTTCATAAAGGGTACTTAAAATCTCATAAGTATAGAGTTTAAGTACCTGACGGTGCAAGCGTAAGAGAGGCTCACATTCCGCACAGTTTAAAATCAAAGTGTCGGCTTTTTCGGATAACTTCGCATAAGTGGGGAAACCCGCACCGCCTGCGCCGACAACGCCTGCTTCACGTAAAGCAGTTTTCAACTGTTCCAAATTCATTATTTAACCACTCCAAGACCTGTACCGTCATCAACGATACCTACAATGGCGGCATCTACGGGAGATTCAGCCATATTACAGCCGATTCTTGCTGCACTGCCCTGTGCTACCAATACCATTTCACCGATGCCGGCGCCGATATTGTCAATAGCAACTAATTTTTTGCTCGAGCCACCAAGTTCAGCAATAGGCTCAATAACCATAAACTTACAGCCGATAAGATTTTCGTTTTTACGTGTGGAAACTACTGTTCCAACAACTTTTCCGACTATCATCTTTGTCACCTGTTCTTTCGTGTAATTTGGTTAACCGAGGGGGAGAGGACTCCCCCTCATAAGTTAACAAGCGATTTTCCTACAATTATTTAAGAGTAGGAAGGATTTTTTCCACGTCTTCATGGGGACGGGGAATAACATGGGTAGCAACTAATTCGCCCAAGCGAGATGCAGAAGTTGAACCTGCTTCAACAGCAGACTTAACTGCACCAACATCGCCACGTACCATAACAGATACGAGTCCGGAACCGATTTTCTCGGTGCCGATGAGCTGAACGTTAGCAGCCTTAACCATTGCATCAGCAGCTTCAATTGCAGCTACCAAACCTCTGGTTTCAACCATACCTAATGCTTCGAGTGCCATTTTTGTTTCCTCCTAATTTAGTAATAATTTGCAAATTATTTCAAGGTGGGGAGAATTTTCTCCACATCACCGTGAGGGCGGGGAATTACGTGAGTAGCAACTAACTCACCCAAACGGGAAGCAGAAGTCGAACCTGCTTCAACTGCAGACTTAACTGCACCAACGTCTCCGCGAACCATAACGGTTACGAGTCCGGAACCGATTTTCTCGGTACCAACGAGCTGAACGTTAGCAGCCTTAACCATTGCATCAGCAGCCTCAATAGCGGCTACCAAACCTCTGGTTTCAACCATGCCTAATGCTTCAAGTGCCATTTTCTTTACCTCCTTTTTGGGTGTTGTAATCTCGGTTGTTTCAACCGTTTTTACTGTAGTTTGTGCAGTGGATTTTGCGGGAGCCTTTGCGGTGGTCTTTGTGGTAGTTGCGCTGGTTGTAGTAGTCTTTTTCTCTGCCATAAAGATTACCTGCCTTTCTGTGCAATTCTGGCAGCACTAATTTGTAAAATACGCCAGGTTTCTTCGTGGGGACTTGCAATAACAGCGTGTGCGCAAGGTTTTACAATACCGTTTGCTACGGCATTCTCAACTGCGGCAGTTACCGCAGAAACGTTGCCTTGAACAACAACCGTTACAAGTCTTCCGCCTAATTTGCGTTCCCAAGTAACAAACTCAACGTCAGCCGATTTGCACATAATGTCTAAACAATCTATCGCACCGGTAACGCCCGATACTTCAATCATTCCTAATGACTTCATAGTGCGTTCTCCTAACAATTAATTAAAACTTGGGGAGAATCTTCTCAACATCCTCGTGAGGACGGGGGATAACGTGGGTAGCAACCAATTCGCCCAAAGAAGATGCAGTAGCTGCACCTGCTTCAACGGCAGCCTTAACTGCGCCAACGTCACCGCGTACCATAACAGATACGAGTCCCGAACCGATTTTCTCAGTTCCGATTAATACTACTTCAGCAGCCTTAACCATAGAGTCTGCTGCTTCGATTGCTGCGGTAAGACCGCGAGTTTCTATCATACCAAGTGCTTCTTTAGCCATTTTTATTTCCTCCGATAATATAAAAATTAATTTTTATCAAATGCGTTAAGTTTGAGCATCGGCTCGGTATCCGCTTCTGTGCGGGTAATAATGTGTGAGGTTACAACACCTGAAACCTTTTCGGCTGCAAGCTTTGCAGCTTCAACAGCGGCTTCAACGTCGGTAACACTTCCGCGGAACTTGACCGCTACAATCAGCGGAACATCTAATCCGTCGGGGTTGCCGGGTTTGTTCTTGTCAAAATGCTCAACTGTAACGTTAGCTGCCTTACATCCGGCGTCACACGCTACGAAAGCCGCAACAAGACCGTAAACCTCAACTATACCGGTTGCATTTCCCATAATGAAAACCTCCCGGATTACTTGTTAACAATAGCAATCTTCAAACCTTCCATTTTAAGATTGGTTTGGAGTGCTTCGTTGATTTCTGATAACGGATACTTATGAGTAATCAGCTTTTCCATCGGAAGACCGATACCTTTAGCACGCTTTAAGAAGTCAAATGTTGTAGCATAATCTCTTAAAGTGTATACCCAAGAACCGACAGTGGTAATTTCTTTAGCGCAAATATCAAAGTGCGGGTTAATGGTTGCATCACCGCCGTTGATAAAGAAGCCTAATTCACACAATCCACCACCATTGCGAATAAATTTGTAAATGTTGCTGTGAGCAATCGGTGAACCGGTGCACTGGAAAGCAAAGTCGGCATAATAACCGCCGAATGTGTCCTTTACAGCCTCTGTCAAAGCCTCAATACCCTTGTGGTCCTTGAAGTTAACAGTGTGGTCAGCACCCATTTCTTTAGCGAAAGAAAGTCTCTTTTCTTCGCCGTCAACCGCAACAATGTTTTCGATACCCATTGTGCGTAAAATTGCGATACAGATAAGACCGATAGGTCCGCAACCCTGAACAACAACACGGCTGTTGAATCTAAGAATACCGGTTGTTTTAGCGCGCTCAACAGCGTGAATTAAAACTGCGCAGGGTTCAATAAGGATTCGTGAATCTAAATCAAGGTCGCTTACGTTAAATACGGTTGAACCGCCACGAACCAATATGTAATCACTAAACCAACCGTTC
>JAZRSW010000094.1:0-21300 GCA_045651745.1 Acutalibacteraceae bacterium | reverse complement strand
GGGTTACCGTGGCAAGAAAGAGCACTAACTTCTAATCCGTTGTCCTTAATAATTGACATAAATTCATTGAATTTTGCCTCATCATTAAGTAAAACTTCGGGGTCAGCATGAGCATTACCGGGATAACCGCCACAGCCGATTTCAATCATATCGCAACCGATTGACTTAAAATACTTACAAGCATCTGCAAAAGGCATATCACTCATAAGTGTTGTAAAAACGCCTAATTTCATTTTAAATTACCTCCAAATCTCGGGTTAAACCCTTATAAATATATAATACTTTATATAAACGTTTTTTTCAAGTAAATTATTTATCTTTATTGTAAAATATTATAAAATATGGTAAACTGAATTTATAAAACAGAAAAAGGGATAATGTTATGATTAAATTAGCCACAATTGGTACAAGTTGGATAACCGAAGCCTTTTTATTGGGTTGCGGATTGTTGAAAGATAAATTTCAATTAATTGCCGTTTATTCAAGGAATTACGAAAAAGGACTTGAGTTCGGTAAAAAGTTTGGTTGCGAAAACGTAATTTGTGACATCGAAAAATTAGCCATTGACCCCGAAATCGAAGCGGTTTATATCGCAAGTCCCAACGCTTTCCATTATTCTCAAAGCAAATTGATGTTGCAAAACAAAAAGCACGTATTATGTGAAAAGCCGATTACCGTAACACCCGAAGAACTCGAGGAATTGCAGGCGCTTGCAAAGCTCAATAACGCTGTTTATATGGAAGCGATTATGGGCCCGCACCTACCTGCGTGGGAAACTGTTATTGACAAAATTTCGAATTTAGGTAGAATCAGCCACGCGAGGTTCGACTTTTCTCAACGCTCAAGCAAACTTGACGCGCTTTTCAGAGGTGAACACCAAAATATTTTTGACCCAAAAATGGCAGCGGGTGCATTAATGGATTTAGGGGTTTACTGCGTCTACCCAGCTGTTTGTTGGTTTGGCGAGCCAAAGGACGTTTACTCCTACTGTCGTTTTCTTGACACGGGCGCTGACGGCGAGGGTGGCGCTATATTGCATTACGACGATTTAAATGTAGAACTCACTTGGTCAAAAACGGGTGAATCGCGTTTAGGTAGCGAGATTATAGGTGAAAACGGGACAATCGTTATGCCGTCGATTTCCACTTTAAGAAACGCTCAATTTATTGCCAAAGACGGCAGTGTCGAGCCTTTGTTCCACAATCCTGAAAAGCCCGAACTTATGAGTTACGAAACCGCAGATTTTCACCGTTATATAACCGACGTTAACAGTCGTGATAAACTAGAAAATTTAAACAAATTTGCAGTTTCGGTAAACCGTTTAATGCAAAAAATTCGCAAACAATGTAATATCCAGTTCGATATTTAAAGAATAATTATTGCAATCGCGATATTTATGTGATATGGTATAAATAAATCACTCAATTTTAGGAGGATAATTATGCTAAAAGTAACCATTTGGAATGAATTTTGCCACGAAAAAACCGAGCTTGCTGTAAAAAATGTTTATCCTGACGGCATCCATAACTGTATTGCCGAATTTTTGAAAAGTGACGATATATCGGTCAGAACCGCAACTCTCGACGACCCCGAATGCGGACTGACTCAAGAAATTTTAGACGATACCGACGTGCTTATTTGGTGGGGTCATATGGCGCATAACAAAGTTCCCGAAGAAGTTGCCGAACGCGTTCAACTTTCTGTATTAAAGGGTATGGGATTTATCGCGTTACATTCAGCTCACCACTCCAAGCCGTTTAAACGCTTGATGGGTACTTCCTGCAACTTAAGTTGGCGCAAGCACGGTGATATGGAGCGCATTTGGAATATCAACCCTGCTCACCCGATTACCAAAGGTATTGACAGATACTTTGAACTTCCGCACGTGGAAACCTACGCCGAGCCGTTCGGCATCCCCAACCCCGATGAAGTTATCTTTATGGGTTGGTACGAAGGTGGAGAACTATTCCGTTCAGGTTGTACTTTCCATAGAGAAAACGGACGTATTTTCTACTTCCAACCCGGCCACGAAACATACCCGATTTTCAAGGACCGCAACGTACAAACAATTATCAGAAACGCTGTTTATTGGGCAGCACCGCAAATCCGCTTGACAGAACTTAAATGCCCAAATATTAAGAAAATAGGCCAAGAATAAACATAAAAACCTCCGAAAATTCGGAGGTTTTTCGTTTTTTATTATTTAGTTGCAGTTTCAATCAAGTCTGCGGCGGATTTGAGATAATCAACATCGAAACGCTCAAACTCACCAACGTTGCACAATTCAGTCAAAGTCGTATCAATCGGCATCTTGCCTAACGGCATAATCTGTTGCTCACTGCACAGTTCTTCAAAATGACTGTCACCGAAAATGTTAAATTCCTTACCGCAATCGGGACATTTAACGCAACTCATATTCTCTACCATACCAAGTACGGGGATGTTCATCATAGAAGCCATATTGCAAGCCTTTTTGACTATCATCGAAACCAAATCCTGCGGGGTGGTAACGATAACTGTACCGTCAATCGGCAAAGACTGATAAACGGTAAGCGGAACATCGCCTGTTCCGGGAGGCATATCAACAAACATATAGTCAACCTCGCCCCAGTTAACGTCGGTCCAGAACTGCTTTACTGCGCCCGCTAAAACAGGTCCACGCCAAACAACCGGTGCTTCCGCATTTTCAAGCAAAAGGTTGCAGGACATAATTTTAATTCCGTTAGCAGTCTCGGCAGGGATAATTCCCTTATCATCCATCATAGCGCGACTGTTAATTCCAAACATTTTAGGAATTGAAGGACCGGTAATATCAGCGTCCAAAATACCAACGTTGTAACCCTTGCGGTTCATCAAAACGGCAAGCATAGCCGTAACCATCGACTTACCAACGCCACCTTTACCGCTGACTACACCAATCACGTGTTTGACACTGCTGTAATCATTAAGTTTTGCTAAAAGGCTTTCAGGCTCTTTTTTTGCACTTTTACAACTACTGCAATCTCCCGTACAACTTGTATCACTACATTTTCTTTCTTCTGCCATTTTTAAAATCTCCTTATCTCGCAAATAAAACCGGCTTAACACCGGTTTTATCTATCTTTTTATTTTTCATCCTTTTCGGAAGAACCTGATGCAAGACCTGTGAAGTCCTGAATGGAAATCTCGTCATGCTTAATGTCATTTCCATCTTCATCCTTGCCGATTACAACAAGGTCAGGTACCTTAACTGTATCAATATCATACTTGAATGTATTATCAATTGAAAGTTTTGCGGTGACGGTTTTAATTACAGGTTCAGTAGTTTCACTTGAGGTTACTTCGGAACTTGTAGTTTCACTGGAAGTTGTTTTCTTGTTGTTAGAAGAAGTGGTGCTACTCGAAGTGCTTTCTGAAGAAGTATCCTCGGATGAAGCGCTGAGGTTAACGTCATAAGTGTATTCAAGCGTAATGGTTTGAGCAGTTAATCTACCATCAGAATCAACAATTCCGCTTGCGGTAAGTTTAGTGAACTTAACTTCAATGCCTGCTTTTTTTTCGGTAAAATAAGTTCCGAAGAGTTTTTCAGCATCAATATTACTGCAATCATACTCCAAAACGAAGCCATGACCGCCGGTTGAGGTATTTACAATAGTAGTGTTAACAACTGTTACATCGGTAACTTTACCAATCTTGATTCCTGCCAAAACGCCGTCAACATAAGCATCGGTATCCTTATTTTTGGAAAGAATATAGGTCTTGCCTGCTCTTGCACCGTACGTGTTTTTACCGTCACAGTACATTTGCATTTCATCACTTACATCACCGCTTTTTATAACAGTACCAAGTGCATATGACTTACCGTTTTCACTATTAACAAAACTCATTTTAGAAGTAACACGCTCGGAAAAAGATTCACCATCAGAAGTAAGCGTCTTAACGACGGTAGACTGAACATCCAACGCCTGAACCTTCTTTAAAAGGTCTTCCGTGGTTTTGTAAGCGTTGTTGACAATATCGATTGTATTACTGTCGACAACCTGATTCGACACAGTGTTATTTCTATCCTTTTTACCACAAGCGGCAAAAGAGAAAACCATTATAAAAACAACAGCCAATGCAATAATTCTTTTCATATTTTTTACTCCTGATTACTGTTAAATTCTAAAAATTCTCCAAAATTTTAAATCTTCTAATTGAGTATAACATAAATAAATAAAAAAAACAACAATTTAGCCCAATATTTTTAATATTTATGGTTGTAATTATCTGTAAAATCTGCGATAATATAGTAGAATATTTAGATGATATTATAAAGAGGTTTTTATATGACAGATTTCCTAAAACTGGCAGACCTATTACTGCCCGATATTGATAAAGAACCATCATACTACGAGGAACTCTACCCTGCCCGTGATTTGGGTGAAGGCGTAAGGGTTACACGTGTTGCACCAAGTCCTACCGGTTATTTACATTTAGGTACATTGTTTGTATCTTTGATTAACCGACTTGTTGCTGACTCTACCGGCGGTATCTTCTTTACCCGTATTGAAGACACCGATAAAAAGCGTGAGGTAGAGGGCGGTATTGCCGATATTATTTCAGGATTGCAACACTTCGGAATAAGAATTGACGAAGGCTTTGTTACTCCCGACTTTGAAAGCGGTAACTACGGTCCTTACAAACAGTCAATGCGAGCTAATATTTATCAGTGCTACGCTAAATCTTTAATTAAACAAGGTCTTGCATACCCTTGTTTCTGCACTGAGAAAGAGTTAGCCGAAACCCGCGAACGTCAGGAAGCGTTAAAGGTGCGTACAGGCTATCACGGTGAATACGCTAAACACCGCAATATTACATTCGAAGAAGCCAAGGCTTTAATCGACCAAGGCAAGCCCTTTGTTGTCCGTTTAAAGTCACCAGGAAGTGAAGAAAACAAGGTTATATTTGATGACGGCATAAAGGGAAAAATCGAAATGCCCGAAAATGATGAAGATTTTGTTATTTTGAAGTCTGACGGTATTCCGACCTACCACTTTGCTCATGCGGTTGATGACCATTTGATGCATACCACCCACGTTATCCGCGGTGACGAGTGGATTTCCTCTACCCCAAAACATTTGCAGTTGTTCCGTTTGTTAGGTTTTAAAGCGCCGAAATATGTTCACGTTTCACCCATTATGAAACTTGACAACGGCAACAAGCGTAAAATCAGCAAACGTAAAGACCCCGAGGCTGCCGTACACTATTTTGCAGAGCAAGGTTATCCCGCAATCAGCGTTATTGAGTATCTTATGACCATCGCCGCAAGCGATTTTGAAGATTTTCGCCGTGCCAACCCGATTGCTGACTATAAGGAATTCAAGTTCAATATCAAGAAAATGAGTGCTTCGGGTGCGTTGTTTGATACGGACAAGCTTAATGACGTTTCAAAAACCGTTATCAGCAAAATGAAAGCACAAGAGGTTGTTGACTGTCTTTTAGATTGGGCTAAGGAATACGATAAAGAATTTTACGAAATTCTTAAAAAGGACGAGCAAAAGACTTTACAGATTTTCAATATCGACCGTGAAAATCCCAAGCCCAGAAAAGATATAATCAAGTGGAGTGACGCAAAACAGTATTCGGCATTTATGTTCGACGAATTGTTTACACCCTGCTTTGACCTGCCCGAAAACATCACCAAAGAGTCTGCTGTTAAGATTTTAGAGGCTTACAAAGGTGTTTACAGTCCCGACCACGATAACCAACAATGGTTTGAGGCTATTAAGTCTATTTGCCCCAGTGCTAACTTTGCTACAGATACAAAAGCATATAAGCAGGAACCTGAAAAGTATTCGGGAAGCCCCGGTGATGCTTCAACCATCATTCGTGTGGCAATCACAGGACGTACCAATACTCCCGACCTTTGCAGTATTATGAGAGTTTTGGGAACTGAAACAGTATTAAACCGCATAGATAATGCGATTGCTTTTTACAAAATTTGACCGAGGAGAACTGAAAATGGAAAACAACAACATTCCGGAGGTTGTGTTACCCTCCAACTTTATACACGATTTTATCGACGAAGACCTTGAAAATGGCGTTTACGAAAAGGTACAAACCCGTTTTCCGCCCGAGCCGAACGGTTATTTGCACATCGGTCACGCAAAGGCTATTTGCATTGACTTCGGTACTGCTGAAAAGTATAACGGCAAGTGCAATCTTCGTCTTGACGACACTAACCCGACCAAAGAAGACGTCGAATATGTCGACGCCATTATGGAAGACATTAACTGGCTCGGTTTCCAGTGGGACAACGTTTACTACGCCTCGGACTACTTTGATTTTATCTATGATTGTGCATTAAAGCTTATTGATTTAGGTTTGGCATACGTTGACGAATCGGATGCTGATACCATTCGTGAAATGAGAGGCACTTTGACCGAACCCGGTAAAAACAGTCCTTATCGCGACAGACCTATTGAGGAAACCAAAGATTTATTTGCCCGTATGACCGCGGGTGAATTCGAAAACGGTTCGATGGTACTTCGTGCTAAAATTGATATGGCTTCACCCAACCTTAATATGCGTGACCCGGTTATCTACCGCGTTTTAAAAGCACACCATCACCGCACAGGTGACAAGTGGTGCGTTTATCCTATGTATGACTTTGCTCATCCTCTTTCCGACGCTAAAGAGGGTGTTACTCACTCACTTTGCTCGTTGGAATTTGAAAACCACAGACCGCTTTACAACTGGTTCTTGGAAGTGTTAAACATCCCTACCCCTCCAAGACAGATTGAGTTTGCAAGAATGAACGTAAACTACACTCTTACCAGTAAGCGTAAGTGCTTAAAGTTGGTTAACGACAACATTGTTGAGGGTTGGAATGACCCGAGAATGGCAACCATCAGCGGTATGCGTCGCCGTGGCTATCCTGCCGAGGCTATCCGTAACTTCTGTGAAAAAATCGGCGTTTCCAAAGCCTACAGCGTTATCGACTATGCTTTGCTTGAGTCTTGCGTAAGAGATTACCTTAACATCAACGCAGAGCGCGCTATGACTGTTTTACGTCCTTTGAAGGTGGTTATTGACAACTATCCCGAGGGTCAAGTAGAAGAGATTGCAGTTGAAATCAACCCTAACAAGCCGGAATTAGGCACCAGAAATATTGAGTTCTCGCGTGAACTTTACATTGAACAGGATGACTTTGCATTAGTTCCTCCGCCCAAGTATTTCAGACTCTGTCCTGAAAAAGAAGTTCGTTTAAAGGGAGCATATTTTGTAAAATACGCTTCACACGAAATGGACGACGACGGCAACATTACTGTTGTTCACTGCACCTACGACCCTGAAACCAAGGGTGGCGATTCACCCGACGGACGTAAGGTTAAGGGTACTCTCCATTGGGTTTCTGCCGCACACTGTGTAGATGCAGAGGTAAGGCTTTACGACCGCCTCTTCAACGTTGAAAACCCGTCTGACGAAGAGGGCGTTTCCTCGTTCCAGGACAACCTCAACCCCGATTCCTTAACAATTTTAGAAAACTGCAAATGCGAAGCATTTATGAAAGATGCCACTATCGGTTCAACATTCCAGTTTATGCGTCAGGGTTACTTTACTGTCGATACTCTGAGCACACCTGACCACATTGTAATCAACCGCACAGTAGCACTTAAGGATTCGTTCAGCAAGAAATAATATTTATAAATATAATAAAAGGAGTGTGACATAATGAAGATTAAAGAAATGTTAAATTTCCTTTACACTGTAGCACCCAAAAATTTGACTTGCGAATTTGACAACGTCGGTCTTTTGGTCGGTGACGAGGACGCTGATATTAAAGGTGTTTTGGTTTCGTTAGACTGCTTCGACGAGGTTATTGACCGTGCTGAAGATTTAGGTGCAAACCTCATTGTGACACACCACCCAATTATTTTTGACGGATTAAAATCGGTCACTGCCGACAGCTTGGTATTTAAGCTAATCCGTAAAAAGATTTCGGTTATTTCAATGCACACCAATCTCGACCAAACCGACGGCGGTGTGAATGACGCGCTTGCAGAAGCAATCGGTCTTTACGACATTGAACAAGTGACGGCAAGTGACGGTTTTTTAATTCGAAAAGGCTATCTTGATAGCCCTGAAGACCCTTACGATTTCGCTAAGCATCTTAAAAGTGCTTTGGGCGGCGGTGTGAAGTTTACCGCAGGCAACCGTGACATTACAACGGTTGCAGTTTGCTCAGGTTCGGGCGGAGATTTCCTTTATGACGCCGTAAACTGCGGTGCAGATGCTTTAGTGACCGCCGACGTTAAGCATCATATGTTTTTAGAGGCTTCAAGGCTTGGCATTTCCCTTTACGATGCAGGTCACTTCAATACCGAAGACCCTATCGTTTCGGTGCTTTGCCGTGACATTGCGGGAGCATTCCCTGAATTAACCGTATCAGAATGTCATTTTTCTAAAATCGAAAACATTTAAAATATAATCACACAAAACAACAAGGCACTGTGCTTTTGCACAGTGCCTTGTTTTAATTATAGAATAGAATTTATCTTTCTTCTCTAAAATATGAAAGACCTAATGATTGCGGAGGTTGATTTTCCTTTTTATTGCGGATACTTGTAATAATCAAAACAATAATTGTTACAACATAAGGCAACATACGAAGCAACGGAGTGGATGACATTGTGAGATTCACAAAGTCGAGATTGCTCAACATTGAACTACAACTGAATAAAAAGCCGAAAACGGTTGAGCCAAGAATTGTAATATGCGGACGCCACAAAGCAAAAATAACAAGTGCAATAGAAAGCCAACCAAAAGCCTCAAGACTTTTATATGCTTCACCCGAAGTTGAGAAGTCTACAATATAATAAAGTCCACCCAAGCCTGCAATACCGCTACCAATACAGGTTGCAAGATATTTATACTTGGTAACGTTGATACCAACAGCATCAGCCGTTGCGGGATTTTCTCCAATAGCGCGAAGGTTAAGACCAACTTTGGTGTGGTACAAAACATACGAAGCAACTATCGCAATAATAATTGCTAAAAAGAACATTAATCCCAACTTTTGCATTGAAGAAAGTCCCATTTCCTGCCACAGTTCCAAGTTCTCGGAGAAAGGAAGACGGAAATATTTTTTAGGATATGTCAGATACTGTGTCTGCTTTAATTTAGCCATAATAGTCCACGAAAGACCGACGCCAAAAGTAGTTAAAGCAAGACCCGTAACGTTCTGATTACAACGCAAGGTAACAGTAAGGAAACTGTAAATAAGTCCCATCAAGGCTGCTGACAAGAACGAGAACAAAATGCCTAATGCAACAATTACAAGCGGTGGCATATCCGACCTACCGATAACGTTAAGGATAGCACATCCACCGGCACCGCCCATACACATAATGCCGGGGATACCAAGATTTAAGTGCCCCGATTTCTCGGTGATAATCTCACCCGTTGAGCCGTAAATAAATGTGGCGCCAAAAGCAAGCGACTCTAGAAAGAAGTTAAGCCATTCCATAATTTAAGCCTCTCCTTTCTTTTGGGACTTGTTTTTTCTGAAATGAACCTCGTAATTGAGGAAGAATTCACAACCAATAATGAAAAACAAAATAATGCCAACAATAATATTCGGCATAGCGCCCTGAACGTCAAAAGTTTCGGAAATCTGACCTGCACCGGTCTGAAGAAAAATAACAAGACCTGCGGTAATAACCATAAACAAAGGGTTAAACTTAGCAAGCCAGGAAACCATAATTGCCGTAAAACCTTGACCACCAATGGCCTCAGGTGTAATCGAATGATCAAGACCTGCGCCGATAAGGAATCCTGTCAAACCGCAAAGCACACCCGAAATAACCATTGTTCTGATAACAACTTTTTTAACATTGATGCCAACGTATTTTGCAGTTCTCTCACTCTCACCGACAACCGAGATTTCATAGCCTTGTTTGCTATGTTTAAAGTAAACACAAAGGAATGCAGTAAGCAATGCCGCAACGATTATAATAAGCAGATAATTGTGACCGATTGCGGGAAGCCAACCGTGATGCAAAATACCAAGCGCATTTCCACTCGGCACCCACATAAGCAACACAAAGTTTACAAGATATGTTGCAACGTAGTTCATCATTAATGTAAAAAGTGTTTCGTTGGTATTCCACACTGATTTGAAGATTGCGGGAATGACTGCCCAAATTGCACCCGCAATAATAGCGGAAATCAACATAATCACTAACAAAAGTGCATTGTTCACCTTTCCACCAAGATAAAAAGATGCCGCAATAGCGCCAAGCATACCAACCAGGGTCTGTCCTTCGGCACCGATGTTCCAGAATTTCATACGGAATGCAGGTGTAACAGCCAATGAAATACACAAAAGAACGGCAACGTTCTTAAAAAAGGTCCAAACCAACTCTCCTGAAGAGAAAACACCTTCTATGAAACAACTATAAAACTCAAAAATTCTTGAAGGCTCGGCACTTAACTTTTCAATAAGCAAAAATGCAAAAATACCACTGACCAAGAGAGCGAGCAAAACTGCTGCAATTCTGACAATTATTGCACGTTTTGTACTTACAGAACTACGTTTTGTAATATGTATCAATGGTTCTTTTATTTCTTTAGCCATTTATCATTTGCCCTCCGTTTCATCAGTTTTTGTCATAAGGAAACCAATTTCCTCTTTTTTGGCAGTTCTGCCGTCAACGATACCCGTAACTTTACCGCCGTTTATAACTAAAATGCGGTCACAAAGTTCCACAAGTACGTCAAGGTCTTCACCAACGAAAATAACAGCAACTCCACTGTCCTTCTGCTTGTTGAGAAGGTTATAAATCATATATGACGAGTTAATATCAAGTCCTCGTACGGGGTAAGCCGCCATAAGAACGCTTGGAGCTGCAGCAATTTCACGTCCGACAAGCACCTTCTGAACATTACCACCCGAAAGACGACTAACAGGTGTTTTATTAACATCGGGAGTTACAACCTCAAGCTCGGCAACAATATGTTCCGCTAAATCGGTGGGTTTCTTTCGGTCAACAAGTACCGAAACACCTTTTCTATATGAACGAAGCATCATATTGTCGGCAATATCCATACTTCCTACAAGGCCCATTCCAAGACGGTCTTCGGGAACAAACGATAGTCTTACACCCAATTCCCCGATTTGGATAGGTGTCTTGTTTCTTAAATCTTCCTTATCACCGGTTTTTGGGTTGTTATAAATTATTGAACCTTCTGTAACGGGTTGAAGACCTGCAATAGCTTCAAGCAACTCTCTCTGTCCGCTTCCTGCAATACCGGCAATACCCAAAATCTCACCGCCGTTAGCCGTGAAAGACACATTGTTAAGAACGGTTGCACCCTCTTCGTTTACACTATAAAGGTTCTCAACTACAAGACGAGGCTCGGTATTTTTAGGTTCACTTCGTTCAATATTAAGTTCAACCTTTTTGCCGACCATCATCTCAACCAAGTCATCCTCGGACGTTTCAGCCGTTGTAACGGTAGCAATATGCTCACCTTTTCTCATAACTGCAACTCGGTCAGATATCGACAAAACCTCGTGAAGTTTATGAGTAATAATGATAATTGACTTGCCACTATCTCTCATTTTGCGTAAAACCGCAAAAAGTTTCTGAGTTTCCTGCGGAGTAAGAACGGCAGTAGGCTCATCAAGAATAAGAATATCAGCACCGCGGTACAAAACCTTGATTATTTCAACGGTTTGCTTTTCGGAAACTGACATATCATATATTTTCTTTTTTGGGTCAATAATAAAGCCATACTTTTCAGCAATTTCTGAAACTTTGGTATTAACCGATTTGATGTTGAATTTACCCTTTTCTTCAACACCCAAAACCACGTTTTCAGCGGCGGTAAAAATGTCTACCAACTTAAAATGTTGGTGAATCATACCAATACCGTTATCAAACGCGTCTTTCGGAGAGGCAATAGTGACCTCTTTACCGTCGACAAATATTTGTCCTTCATCAGGATAATATATGCCTGCGAGCATATTCATCAAAGTGGTTTTACCACAACCGTTTTCACCGAGAACGGCAAGTATTTCTCCACGGTAAACATCCAAATCAACATTACGGTTAGCCAAAGTGCTACCGAAATGTTTGGATATATTTCTCATCTCAACTGCAATTTGTTGTGCCACGATTTTCCTCCGATTAATAAACTTTAAATGCTAAAAATTTCATCATACTTCTTAAATCAGTATGGGCTGCCGCATTAGCGGCAGCCTATACCCATTAAACTAAACTTAAATTAACTATGTCCTAAATTAGAACTTGCTGTTTACAAGCTCGATACCGTCAATCTGCATATCAAAGTAAGGTGCAGAACGGAATGAAGACTCATTGAAGTAGCCATTCAAAACAACTTCGGTATCAGGAGTGAAAGCAGCATCGGTATCTACGTCTGCAAGATAGGTAGTAACCTTAGCGCCATCTTTGAGGATAAAGTTATCCTTAGAAGTATCAAACACCTTAAGGGTGCCTGCTTTGAACTCGTTGATAGCCTTGTTAATAGCGTCAACAGTGCCTTCAGCTGCAACGTTGTTGTTAATTCCGGTAAGAACTACAGAACCGGTAGCGATAGAGCCTGTCCAGTCGGTAGCGATAGCAGTACCGGTGTTAGCACACTTGATGATGTAGTTGAAGTAAGGTGCCCAGTTGATAGCAGAAGAAATAAGGAAGGTGTTTTCGCCTGCCTCAAAGGTGCTGCCGTTGTAAGAAACGTTAGGAATACCTGCGTCTTCACAAGCAGTAGGAGCACCAAGAGAGTCAGCGTGCTGAGAAATAAGGTCGCACTTTGCAGCGATAAGAGCCTGTGCAGCAGACTTTTCTTCGTTCTCATCATACCAAGAGCCAGTGAACTGAACTTTCATAGTAACATCAGGACAAACAGATTTTGCACCGAGATAGAAAGAGGTGTAACCGGAAATAACTTCAGCGTAGGTGAAAGCACCAACATAACCGATAAGGGGTTTTTCGCCCTTAAGTTTGCCGGCAGCCTTAATCTCATTAAGCTTCATACCTGCAGCGATACCTGCAAGATATCTACCTTCGTAGATAGAAGCAAATGCGTTGTGGAAGTTTGCGAGATTTTCAGTGTGAGCCATAGTACCGGTAGCATGGCAGAACTCAACATTAGTGTACTCTTTAGCAGCCTGGAGCATATAGGTTTCGTGACCGAAAGAGTTAGCGAAGATAACCTTACATCCCTTAACAGCAAGGTCTTTTGCTGCTTCATAGCAATCATTAGATTCAGGAATGTTTCTCTTCATAATTACCTGGTCATCAGTAAGGCCAAGTGCTTCCTTAACTGCAAGAACACCGTTGATGAAGTTAAGGTCATAGGTAGAGTTTTCGTCATGGAGAAGGATAACGCCAAGTTTGAAATCAGACTTAACGTCATAATCCTTTACGATAGCAGGAGCAGCAAGCAACGGGTCAGAAACAGGAGATACATCTTCATCCGTTTTTTTGGTACCGCCACAAGCAGTTACTCCAAGCAACATAACGAAAACAAGTAAGAGTGCGAGAAGTTTTTTCATTGTATTTTCCCTCCGAATAAATTTTTTATGTAAATTTTATTTACACCAAAATCAAAAAAAGACTATTGCACAAAGCGACCCTACTAAAAATAGCTTGTCCCTTATATGCTACAGCCTCCTCAAAATAAAAGTAAACTATTGCCCTAAATCATATTTTAATGTTACCACAACACTGAAATTTTGTCAATAAAATTCGACATAAAATCCACTTGTATACATAATATATGTAAATGTAAATTCACCCGACAAAATAGAAAAAAACGACCTGAAATCAGGTCGGTTTTTAAATTGAATCAAATTATTTCACAAGCTCGATGATTGCCATCTCGGCAGCGTCGCCGCGACGGGGACCGGTCTTGGTAACACGGCAGTAACCGCCGTTCTTCTCAGAGTATGCAGGTGCAATTTCATCAAAGAGTTTCTTAACAACTTCTTCTTTGGTGATGAACGCAAGAGCCTGTCTCTTGTTAGCAAGACTGTTATCTTTAGCGAGTGTGATATATTTCTCGGTCATAGCACTGACTTCTTTTGCTCTGTAAACGGTAGTTTCAATCTTGCCGTTTTCGAGAAGGAAAGTAACCATAGCTCTGAGCATTGCAGTTCTGTGGTCTGCAGTTCTGCCGAGTTTTCTTGTTCCTGGCATTTAACTCACTCCTTTAAGAAAGTTAATTATTCGTCATCGCTTTTAAGAGTAAATCCAAGCGACTGAAGCTTGGCAATAACCTCTTCAAGCGACTTTCTGCCGAGGTTTCTGACCTTCATCATATCTTCCTCGGTTTTTTCGGTGAGGTCCTCAACCGTGTTGATGTTTGCGCGCTTCAAGCAGTTGAAGCTACGTACCGACAAATCAAGCTCCTCAATGGTCATCTCAAGAATCTTGTCTTTTCCGTCGCCGGCCTTTTCTACCATAATCTCGCTATTGGAAGCATCCTGCGAGAGGTCGGTGAAAAGCTTGAGGTGTTCAGTGAGAATCTTGGCAGACCAAGAAATTGCTTCCTTTGCGGTAAGCACACCGTTGGTCCATACCTCGATGGTGAGTCGGTCATAGTCTGTCTGCTGTCCAACACGTGTGTTATCAACACTGTAGTCGGCCTTAACAACAGGATTATAGATAGAGTCAACGGGGATTACGCCAATAGGAGTATTCTCGGTCTTATTGTTTTCGGCCGGAACATAACCTCTACCCTTATCAAGAGTGAGTTCCATATTGAGTTTAGCACCCTCATCCAAAGTTGCAATATGCAACTCGGGGTTAAGGATTTCAACCTCGCTGTCTGCCTTGATGGAAGCGCCTGTTACTTCACAGGGACCTTCAGCCTCAATGTAAACAGTTTTCACGCTGTCGGAATGAAGTTTAGCAGTAAGACCCTTTACGTTAAGAACAATCTCGGTTACATCCTCTTTAACGTGAGGAATGGTTGAGAACTCGTGCTGAATACCGTCAATCTTAATTGAGGTAACAGCAACGCCCTGTAAAGAAGAAAGTAAGGTTCTACGAAGGCTGTTGCCGATTGTAGTACCGTAACCTCTCTCAAGGGGTTCAAGGGTAAATCTGCCGTATGTGCCATCCGGCGTCATGTCCAGTGTTTCAATTCTGGGCTTCTCAATTTCTATCATATAAAAGCTCCATTTCTCCGCACTTGATGTTATTTTTGTTATATCGGCGATGTGTGCGGAAATCCGCCGATATAGGTTTTCATCAGAAACAGAAACAAACTGTGCTGTGCCTGGCTTCCCAAAACGAGAAGCCAAGATAAAAAGCACAAATTATTATTTTGAGTAGTACTCAACGATGAGCTGCTCTTCAATAGGAGCGTCGATAGCATCACGGTCAGGAAGGTTAACAACCTTAACAGAGTATGCATCGGCATTCTTGTCAAGCCAAGAAGGAACAGGACGACCTGCGTTTGCTTCGAGGACAGCCTTAATCTTCTCGCTTGCACGAGCCTTCTCACAAATGGTGATAACGTCGCCTGCCTTCAAGAGGTAGGAAGCGATATCAACACGACCGCCGTTTACTTCAAAGTGACCGTGACCGACTAACTGTCTTGCCTCGGCACGAGAGGAAGCAAATCCTGCTCTGTAAACAACGTTATCAAGACGTGACTCAAGAATTCTTAAGAGGTTTTCGCCGGTAACGCCAACTTTACGTTTAGCGATTTCAAAATAGTGGCTGAACTGAACCTCATTTACGCCGTAGTAACGTCTTGCAGTCTGTTTTGCACGAAGATGCAAACCGTACTCGGAAGTCTTTTTACGTCCTTGACCATGCTGACCGGGAGCGTAAGCTCTACGGCCGATGGAACACTTTTCGGAGTAGCAGCGTTCGCCTTTGAGGAACAATTTCTGACCTTCACGACGGCAAAGTCTGCATACCGCACCGGTATATCTAGCCATGTTTTACACCTCCAAAAAATTAGACACGTCTTCTCTTGGGAGGACGGCAGCCATTGTGGGGAATCGGGGTAACGTCTTTAATCATACTTACCTCGAGACCTGCGGATTGAAGAGCTCTGATAGCAGCTTCACGTCCGGCACCGGGACCCTTGACGTATACTTCAACTGATTTAAGACCATGCTCCATAGCAGCTTTAGCAGCAGTTTCAGCTGCAGACTGTGCTGCGAACGGAGTAGACTTTCTGGAACCGCGGAAGCCAAGCTCACCAGCGGAAGCCCAAGAAAGTGCATTACCGTTTACATCGGTAATTGTTACGATAGTATTGTTGAAGGTTGACTGAATATGGGCAGCACCGCGTTCAATATTCTTTTTCTCACGGCGTCTGCGGATAGTTGTTTCTTTAGCCATATTATTCTTCCTCCCCCTTACTTGTTCTTGTTAGCAATGGTGTTCTTCGGACCTTTGCGTGTACGGGCGTTAGTCTTAGAACGCTGACCTCTTACGGGCAAGCCTTTCTTATGACGTGAACCACGGAAACTGCCGATTTCGACAAGTCTCTTAATATCGAAAGCGATTGCACGACGGCGGTCGCCTTCAACCTGAAGATTATGGTCGATATACTCTCTCAACTTAGAGATATCGTCCTCTGAAAGATCCTTTACACGAACATCAGGATTGATGCCGGTATCTTTAAGAATCTGCTTTGATGTTGTAAGACCGATACCGAAAATATAGGTAAGTCCAATTTCGACTCGCTTATTATTCGGAAGGTCAACACCTGCTATACGTGCCATAAATCATTGCACCTCTCATTCAAAATTAGGTCCGGGATTAGCCCTGACGCTGCTTGTGCTTGGGGTTCTCACAGATAACCATGATTTTGCCCTTGCGCTTGATAATTTTGCATTTGTCGCAAATCTTTTTGACAGAAGGTCTGACTTTCATCTTAATTTACCTCCAAATTACTGACTGTCTTACTTTGAACGCCAGGTAATGCGTCCTTTAGACAGGTCGTATGGTGACATTTCCACCGTTACCTTATCTCCGGGAAGGATTCGTATAAAGTTCATACGCAACTTGCCCGAAATATGAGCAAGAATAACGTGTCCTCCCTGAATTTCAACCTTGAACATCGCATTTGGCATCGCCTCAACGACTGTTCCTTCCAATTCTATCATATCCTCTTTGGACATTCAAATCTCTCCTTCACAAGTGTGCGATTTTAAATCGCTTAAAACGTGTCGTATTGATCTGTTAGTTTGTAATTGTTCCTCTGTGACTAACTGTTGGGTTATAGCGATATGTTTTATACTTTTGCGTTTTGGATGTTCTATAGGTCGTTGCTTGCCGTCTGCGACAAGTACAAACCCGTCTAAAACTTCCAACACAACTAAAAAACTGTCGCCGTCCCGACCGGCTTTAGAACGAACTACCGTACCTCTTATCAGTTCCATACTTCCTCCTTTAAGATTATGCAATAGTCATAATCTTCGGACCGTCAGCTGTTATTGCTACGGTATGCTCAAAATGAGCTGAAAGTGAACCGTCTGAAGTAAGCACCGTCCAACCGTCCGGCATAACCTTAACATCGTACGAACCGGCGTTTATCATCGGTTCAATAGCGATTGTCATTCCCGGAACAAGACGAACTCCTCTGCCGGATACTCCGAAATTGGGTATCTCCGGGGCTTCATGAAGGCTCGTGCCTACGCCGTGGCCAACATAATTGCGGACCACCGAGTAACCGCGAGATTCGACATAACTTTGAATTGCCGCAGATATATCACCAACTCTACCGCCGGGAAGTGCATGTTTGATGCCTTCGTAAAGGCTCTCTTTTGTCACATCCATCAGCCGCTTTGCTTCGGGTGAAACATCACCGCAAGCAAAAGTGGCGGCATTGTCGCCGTTATATCCTTGGAACTTCGCACCTAAATCGACGCTGACAATGTCACCTGATTTTAAGATGCGTTTTTTCGAAGGAATGCCATGAATAACCTCGTTGTTGATAGAAATACAAGCGGTTGCCGGATAACCGTAAAGTCCTTTAAAGTTGGGTTCTGCACCCTTTTCTCTGATGAACTTTTCAGCCATTTGGTCAAGTTCCCAAGTAGAAACTCCCGGCTCAACCGCGTTTCCTATGAGTTGGAGTGCCTGTGCAGAAATTACACAGGCTTCTCTCATAATGCCAAGCTCTCTTGCCGTTTTCAGAACTATCATTATCAGATACCCAAAGCTTCGAATACGAGCTTAGTGGTTTCCTCAACGCCCTCTTGACCCTTAACAGACTTTAATTTGCCAGTTTTAGCATAGTAAGCTTTTAGCGGTTCGGTCTGTTCGTGGTAGATAGCAAGTCTCTCAAGCACTGTTTCAGGTGCATCGTCTTTACGTTGGATAAGCTCTGCACCGCAACTGTCACAAATGCCGTCTTTCGAGGGCTTTTTGTAATCAAGGTGGTAGCTTGCTCCACACTTAGGGCAAACACGGCGACCGCCGAGTCGTCCTGCGATTGTCTCGTCCTCGACATCAATGTCAAGCACTACGTCAATCTCAATACCTAATGAATCCAATGCTTCAGCCTGAGGAATGGTTCTGGGGAAGCCATCGAGAATGAAACCTTTATTACAGTCATCCTCGCTAAGGCGTTCCCTGATGATGCCGATAACAACATCATCAGATACGAGCTTTCCGCTTTCAACAGCGGCCTTGGCTTTAAGTCCCATTTCTGTACCGTTCTTCATCGCCTCGCGGATAATGTTTCCGGTCGAAATGGTGGGAATAGATAATTTTTCGCAAATGATTTCTGCCTGAGTGCCTTTACCGGCACCGGGAGCACCTAAAAGAATAAGTTTCATGATTTACTCCTTAATCAAGGAAGCCCTTGTAATGACGCATCATCATCTGAGATTCAAGATTGTTAACTACTTCAAGAGCAACACCGACGATAATCAATACCGAAGTACCGCCCAATGATACGCTGGCGAATGTCTGGTTGAACAAACCGAAGATAATCGGTCCAACAGCAATAACACTCAAGAACAACGCACCGATAAGTGTAATTCTTGACAAAACCTTCTGAATGAAATCAGAAGTCGGCTGACCGGGACGGATACCCGGAATTGAGCCACTGTTCTTTCTCAGGTTGTTAGCCATTTCAACGGGATTATACTGAATGGTTACATAGAAGTAAGCAAAAGCAATAATCATACCGAAGTAGATAATGGCGTAGAAAGCACCCTGAGTACTGAACATAGTTAAAATCTTATAGAACCAGTTTTGGTTCTTATCGCCCCAGAATGAAAGAATCATAGTGGGAATCATCAAAATGGAGCTGGCGAAGATAATCGGCATAACACCTGACATATTTACCTTAATAGGAATATGTGTGTTTTGACCGCCGTACATCTTACGTCCTACAACGCGTTTTGCATACTGAACAGGCAATCTGCGTTCTGCGTTTGTCATCCATACGATGAAAACGATAATTGCAATGAAAACAAGGATAATGGCAATTACTGATGCATAGAACTCTGCGTCCCACCAAGCATAAAGCTGCTTGAATGCATCGGGAGCACGGGCAATAATACCCGCAAAGAGAAGTATTGAAATACCATTACCAATACCTTTTTCGTCAATCTGTTCGCCCAACCACATAACAAGTGCTGAACCTGCAGTAAGTGTTAAAACAACGACGAATCCGGCAAACCATTTAGCACCGGTCTTTGAAACACTTAAGCAATCACTGTTGCTCAAGTAAATGAAGTATGCAATACCCTGGATAAGTCCCAATAAAACGGTTACGAATCTTGTGTATTTTGCAATCTTCTTCTGACCCTCTTCTCCCTCTTTAGTCAATCTCTCAAGGTACGGAATCGCAACAGTGAGAAGCTGCATAATGATGGAAGAGTTAATGTACGGTGTAACACCCATTGCAAAGATTGCACCGTACTGTAAAGCACCACCGGAAAGTGCTGAATAAAGTGACATAAATGCACTTGCACCTTCCTGTGAAGCCACCTTAAGTGCTTCAGGGTCGATGAACGGAACGGGAATAACCGAACCGATACGGAAAATCAAGATAATGAAGAGAGTAAAAAGAATCTTATTACGGAGGTCTTTAATCTTCCATGCATTCTTTAATGTCTCTAACATATTAGAGCACCTCGTACTTTCCACCTGCTGCCACGATTTTATCCTTTGCAGAGGCAGAGAAGGCTGCAGCCTTCACGGTTACTTTCTTAGAAAGTTCTCCATTGCCGAGAACCTTAAGTCCGTCGTACTCCTTCTTGATGATGCCTTTTTCGATGAGTGCTGCTGCGTCAACAACTGTACCGTCCTCAAATACATTAAGAGCGGAAAGGTTTACTGTAGCATACTCGGTAGCAAAAATGTTGTTGAATCCTCTCTTCGGAACACGTCTTTGTAAAGGCATCTGTCCGCCTTCAAAACCAAATCTCTGTCCGCGACCTGCACGGGCTTTTTGACCTTTGTGTCCCTTACCGGCAGTCTTACCGTTACCGGAACCATGACCTCTACCGATGCGTTTCACCTCTTTGGTAGAACCTTCAACGGCTTTAAGCTCATGAATTTTCATAGTTCGCACCTCCTTAGTTTACTCTTCTGTTACCTCGACGAGGTGGATGATTTTTTTAATTTTACCTTGGGTTGCAGCGTTATCGGGCTGAATGCTCGAATCACCGCGCTTGCGAAGGCCGAGGGCCTTGGCGGTAGCAATCTGGTCTGCCTTGCAGCAAATAAGACTTTTTACCAACTTAACATTAAGATTAGCCATTGTACTCGTCCTCCTTAACCTAAGATTTCTTTTACAGACTTACCGCGGATTGCAGCAACCTCTTCAGCGGTGCGAAGAGCTTTAAGACCTTCAATGGTAGCTCTTACAACGTTGTAAGGATTGTTAGTGCGGAGAGCCTTGGTACGAATATCGGTGATACCGACAGTTTCAACAACTGCACGAACTGCACCGCCGGCGATAACACCGGTACCGGGAGCGGCGGGCTTCATAAGAACAGAGCCTGCACCGTAAATACCGGTAACTTCGTGAGGAATTGTAGTGCCTTTCAAGGAAACCTTGATAAGGTTTTTCTTGGCGTCTTCGATACCCTTGCGGATGGCATCAGGAACTTCTCCTGCTTTACCTACACCGAAGCCGACAATGCCATTACCGTCACCAACAACTACTAAAGCTGCGAACTTCATAATACGTCCGCCTTTAACAGTCTTAGATACACGGTTAATAGCAACAACTTTTTCTTTCAAATCCAATGTGGATGCGTCGATCATAGTAGCCAAAAGTATTCTCCTCCTTCTTTAGAACTTGAGGCCGCCCTCGCGGGCTCCT
>JAZRSW010000093.1:0-15830 GCA_045651745.1 Acutalibacteraceae bacterium | reverse complement strand
ATTTCCCGAACAGCCTTAATAATCTTATTCTTCTCTGCGCCTGCGTCTGCGAGAATAACGTCAAACTCGCCCTCCTCTTCAGCTGCGGGGCCTGCTGCTGCAGCGGGACCTGCTACTGCAACTGCTGCTCCTGCGGATACGCCAAACTCCTCTTCTACTGCGTGTACGAGCTCTGAAAGCTCAAGAACGGTAAGAGCTTTGATTTCTTCAATCATTGCTGCAATCTTTTCTGATGCCATTTTCTTTTCCTCCAATAATTTGTAATTTGTTTTTGTTTTAATTTGTTTTAAGCAGATAAATTATTCTGCTGCGGGCTCTGCTGCGCCTTCACCGTCTTTATCAACGATAGCCTGAATGACACGGGCGAATGCAGAAATAGGTGCATTGAATGCATTGCAAACGGTTGCGAGAAGAACGTCTCTTGTCGGCAACTTTGCAAGACTCTCGATAGTTGCTAAATCAATAACCTTTCCGTCTAAGAAACCGGTCTTGATTTTGAAGCTTTCGCTAGTCTCTGCGTACTTGCTTAAAATTCTTGCAGCGGCAACATGGTCGTCGGTGCTAGTAGCAAGTGCGGTTGTTCCCTCGAGGAACGGGTCGATTTCAGCTAAATCAGTGCCTTCAACGGCCTTGTGGAGAAGGGTGTTCTTAACTACGGAGTAGTTAACGCCTGCCTCACGAAGCTCCTTACGGAGTTTAGTATCATCCGCAACCGAGATACCGCTGTAATCAACGATAACGCCGGCACAAGCAGCTTCAACTTTAGCCTTGATTTCGGCAACCTGCTGTTGCTTCATTTCCAAAACTGACTGACTGGGCAAAATATTCACCTCCGAAAAATGAAAAGTGCCTGTTCCAAAGAAGGACAGGCACGAAAAAAGTCATAAAAAATAATAAGACGATTTAAGTGTTCATCCTCGGTAGGCAGACACACGTCTTTACGCAAAGCACCTACTGTCTTTGGAATTAACACAAGTATACTATCATACTGTTTCCAATTTGTCAAGCATTATTTTTTAAATTTATTCACTTTCTTTATTAAGACAAGTTTTTTGTCTTTCTATCTCTTTTCGCTCTAAGCGTTTTCGGTAATATGTCGCAAAGGTGAACAACGCCAAAAACGTCACCAACCACGAAATTGGATAAGAAATATAAAGACTGGTCGTTGTGTGCCACGAACGGAATATTGTGTAAACCCAGACAATTCTCATTCCGCAAGCACCGATAAGCGCAATTATCATTGGAACGGTCGAGTTACCCATTCCCCTGATTGCACCGGTTGTGACATCCATAAATCCACAAATGAAGTATGCCATACAAATTACTACCAAACGGCTCATACCGGCTTTGATATCATCCGCATTAGAGGAATATAACTCCATCAACGGCTCTCTAAAAATACAAACCGCTGAACTCAATGTAACCCCTACTATTCCAACCAACATCAAGGTTGTATATAATATTTTCTTAACGTGTTTATAATTTTTTGCACCCACGCTCTGACTTGTAAACGTAACCGCCGCCTGAGAAAATGAGTTTATCGCAATATATATGAAATTTTCGACGTTTGCGGCATTGCCGTTGCCCGCGGTGATGTGCGAGTCGCCAAACGAATTGACCGCCGATTGAATAATCACGTTTGACAACGAAAAACATATGCCCTGAACACCTGCAGGAAACCCTAATGCTAAAATCTGCGTCAGCCAGTGGCTATTGATTTTTATACCCTTAATGTGCAGTTTTATCGGCTCATCAGTTTTAATTAACCTTATTATTATAAGGACACAAGCGATTAAATTTGAGGTTGTTGTTGCAATTGCAACGCCCTTTACCCCCAACCCCAAAACAATAACGGCAAATAAATTTAAAATAACATTTGCTATACCGCCGATTGTTAAGTATATAGTTGGGCGTTTAGTGTCACCCCACGCGCGCATTATCGCACTGCCGAAATTGTATATCATTGAAAACGGTGCGCCGATAAAATAAATCCGCAAATAGTCCACCGCAAACGGCATAACGCTTTCTTCGGTCTGAATAAGATGCAACAGCGGTTTTGTGAAAATATAACCGAAAACTGCAATCATAACACCGGCAATAACACCGATAAACATTGCTGTTTGTACGGCGGTTTTTAAATGTTCAAACTGTTTTGCACCAATTAAACGTGCAATTACAACATTAACGCCAATTGAAATGCCTAAAAATACGCAAACAATCAAATTTATCATTGAACCGGTTGAACCGATTGCCGCTTGCGCTAACGAGCCATTGACTCTATCAAACTTACCGACAACAATCAAATCCGCCGCATTAAACACCAACTGCAACATTCCCGAAAGGACAATCGGCAATGTAAACATTAAAATATTACGCCAGAGTGAGCCTTCTAAAAGGTTTTTATTTTCCCTTAAAGACACAACCCTCACCTCTTTTAACAGTACAATAATATCATTATCTGTAAGTATATCACCTTTTTTAATAAAGTAAAGCTTTTCACCCTTGAATTATTCAAAAAATTACCGTATAATTTTAATGTATCATAATATAAAGGGAAGATGTTTATGGAAAACGAAATCAAATTGGGAAAATACCGCCACTTCAAAGGTAACGAATACGCGGAAATCGGAATAGCAAAGCACAGCGAAACGTTAGCACCCATGGTGGTTTACAAAGCGCTTTACGGTGACGGTGACATTTGGGTACGCCCTTATGAAATGTGGAACGAAACCATAACCCGCGACGGAAAAACTTTTCAAAGATTTACATTTATTGGTTAATGAGAATTCAAAAACCCTTGTTTTTGCCAAACTTGGTTAAAACAAGGGTTTTGTGATAATTTTTCACTTTTTAATTATTTTCACAAAAATTGTTGACTTTTGTCGAGGGTTTGCTATAATAAAATTGAAAATAATTCACAAAAGGTGATTTTATTATGGAAATTTATGAAAATATTCACAAACCCTTATACCGCGTCATCAAATCTGGTTCAAAATACGGAATTGAGGGCGCAAACGAAAACGAAACGGTTTTGGTTGAAAATTTAACCGCCGACTTTGATAAAATCACCGAATTTGTTGAAGTATTAAACACGGAAGGGTTAGAACTTTGCCATTTAAAAGAGGTTGCCGAGGATTTTTTATATGATAGCCTTGAGTAAATCAGCACCCGACTCTAAACAGTAATCAGGCTTGTCGGCGCTTTCTTGCAGAATTTCAAGCGTCGTTTCTCCGCTTAACACCAAAACCGTAACACAACCGGCGTTAATTCCGCTTTTGATGTCGGTATAAATTCTATCACCTATTACTGCGGTTTCGGTTGGCTTAAAACCGGTCATCTTCATAGCAATTTTAGGCATTGCAGGTTCAGGCTTGCCGATAAACAACGGGCGGTTACCTGTAGCATTAAAAATCATATCACAAACACTGCCACAGTCGGGCACACTACCGTATTCGGTCGGACAAACATAGTCGGGGTTGGTCGCAATATACCGCACTTCTCTAGTTGATAAAAGTCTGCTGACATCATCCAACTTTTTAAAGGTCAATTCGGTGTCATTACCCATAACGATACAGTCAACTTCGTTTAAATCTTCGGTAACGGTAAACCCGCTGTTGCGAAGTTCTTGCTTTAAAGACTCTGTTCCGCAAACATACAGTTTATCGTCGGGGCAGGTATCTTTCAGGTACATTGCCGTTGCCTGCGACGAGGTTATGAAATCAGAATATTCCGCCTCTATCCCCAACTTCGCCAACTTCTTTATATAATCCTCTACACTTTTTGAGGAGTTATTGGTCATAAACAAATAGCGTTTTCCCTGCTTCTTTATAGTCGCAAGCAGTTTTTTTGTAAAATCATACAGTCGGTCACCTAAATATAAAGTGCCGTCCATATCAAAAAGAAAAAGTTTTATGTTCTTTAACGCTTCAAGATTCATACTTCTTCCCCTAACGTTTTATTTTACGAATTTATTTTATACCACAAGTAATTATTTGTAAAGAAATTTATACAAAAACACCGCCGAGATATCGGCGGTGTTTTTAATTGACTTAAATCGAATTATTCTTCGCTCTGTTTGAAATCTTCAACAAGTTTGCTGTCGTATGATACAACGGGCTCAACATCCTTGTTTTTAATCTTACGGTCGATATAGTTTTTGGTAATCTTAATAACCAACGGAAGCATTACAACAACACCTATTAAGTTCGGAATCATCATCAAACCGTTGAAGGTGTCCGAAATATCCCAAGCCAATGAAGATGTAAGTACAGCACCGAAGATAACGGTGATAACGTGGATAATTCTGAAAATAAAGGTTGTCTTTGCACCAAAGAGATACTCCCAAGCCTTTGAACCGTAGTGCGACCAACCGAGAACGGTTGTAAAGGCAAAGAGGAACATTGCAATTGCAACAAATCTCTGACCGATGTTACCCCAAGGGAATACAGTGTTGAATGCACCGCCAACCAAGGTTGCATCGGTGAATCCGGCGGCAATTTCACCGGTTTTTGCATTAAATACACCGCCGTTAAGACCGCCCGAAGTAAGTACAACCAAAGCAGTCATTGTGCAAACTACCATAGTATCTGCGAATACCTCAAAGATACCCCACATACTCTGCTTAACAGGTTCTTTAATACTGGAGTTCGAGTGAACCATAACAGAAGAACCCAAGCCTGCCTCGTTAGAGAAAACACCACGCTTAAAGCCCTGCTGGGCCGCTAACATAATTGCGCTACCCAAAGTACCACCGACAAAAGACTCCGGCTTAAATGCATTAACAAAAATTGCTTTGAATGCGGGGATAATTGCTGCATAATTAATACCGATGATAACAAGGCTACCCAAAACGAAAAGTACAACCATAAATGGAACAACCTTTTCGGCAACCGAAGCAATTCTCTTTAATCCGCCCAAAGTAATAAGTGCGGTAAGAGCCATAATTAAAGCGCCCAAGAGAATATTGTAAAGCGAAACACCGCCAAAAACTTCAATAGAAGAAATGGCCTTAACATCAAATGCGGCAGCAACATTGGCAACAATCTTGTTTACCTGACCCATACTTCCAATACCGAAAGATGCAAGCATTGTGAAGATACAGAAAAGAACTGCCAAAACTTTACCAATCCATTTGCAGTTTTTCTTTGTGCCCAAACCGTCGCTAAGATAGTACATAGCACCGCCGGACCATTCACCCTTTTCGTTTCTGCGACGGTAGAAAATACCTAAAACGTTTTCAGAATAGTTGGTCATCATACCCAAGAAAGCGGCAACCCACATCCAGAAAACAGCACCTGCACCACCAACGCAAATAGCGGCGGCAACACCGGCGATATTACCTGTACCTACAGTTGCTGCAAGAGCAGTGCACAAAGCCTGGAACGGAGAAACCGAGCCTTTATCCTTAGTGTGACCGATAACATCCTTTTTGAAAAGACTACCAATTGTGTTGTTCCACCAATGCTTCAAATGAGAAATTTGAAAAACTTTAGTGAAAACAGTAGCAAGTACGCCTGTACCGAGCAGAAGAATAAGACCTGCCCAGCCCCATACTACGCCGTTAATACTACCATTAATTTCGGCGATTTCCTTTAAAATCTGTTGCATAATAGCACCCTCCTAAAATAAAAAAGCCGCCTTAAAAAAGCGACTCCAAAGAAAATAAAAAGACGTATTTTGAAAGAAAAAATTCAAAACTCTATCCTTTTGCCTGAGAGATTCGGAAGTAACACTTCCTTGCACCTTCGGCACCCGATTAACGAGATTCTCCAGAGTCCCCTCCGATACCGGTCACTGTCGTTTCCGGCACTTCATTGGGCTTTATGGGAACGAGTATAGCACACTCTTTTCCTTTTTTCAACAATTATTTTCAAAATTTTATAAATTTCTTATATTTTAGCGGTTTGCACAAAATCTTCAAGAAATTTATTAAGATTTAATACTTGCATAATAAAAAATAAAGCAACTTTTAACGCTCGGTTAGAAGTTGCTTTATAATGTGTAATCAATTAGTCAAATAATACTTAACCAAAATCTGCAATAATGTATCACGGTCAATTCTTCTGATTAAATTACGTGCATTATTATGCGTGGTGATATAAGTCGGGTCTTCCGACAAAATATATCCCACTAGCTGATTCACGGGGTTATAACCCTTTTCCTTTAAGGCGTTATAAACCACGAGCATTATTCTTCTGACTTCCATCTCACTCTCGTTGCCGAGGCTGAAAGTTATTGTGCTTTGATTGTTACCGTTCATAATATGCACCTCTCTTACAAATTTATTTTACAACAACATTAACCGTTTTACAAGTAAAATTTTCAAACTTTGAAAAGTTTACATATTCTCAAGTCTTGCAAAGTTTGCCATAAGTTTTTTGGTGCCCTTTTCGTCAAAGGCAATTTCCAACAAAGTATCGTTGCCCATCGGTTTTACCGAAATAACCATTCCGCAACCGAAAGCTTTATGCTTAACCCTCTGCCCTACTGTATATGCATTAGATGTTGCAGGTTTCGAGGCAGTTGAGGGTTTGGATTTCTGCAATAATGTTTCGCCTCTACCCTGACCAAAACCACTTTTAGTACCGTTATTCCTTCCTGAAGGACGGAAACTTGCGAAATCATCATCATATCTCGGCTGACTGTATGACCTTGAACCGAAACCGTAGGTTGTGTCACTATTACCACTTGAATAACGATAATCTGCACTGCCCATGCCAAATGCCGACATACCGCTGCGAACACTTTTAATATTACACAACTCTTTGGGCACTTCTTCCAAAAAGCGTGACGGCAAATTCCTGCTCGTCTGACCGAACAGCATACGGGTGTAGGCATTAGAAATATGTAATTTTTTCTTGGCGCGGGTAATAGCAACATATGCCAGACGGCGTTCTTCCTCTATATCCTCAGGTGTGCCGTAAATCGACTGGTTACCGGGGAAAATGCCCTCTTCCCAGCCGACCAAATAAACATTCTCAAACTCAAGACCCTTTGCTGAGTGTACCGTCATTAAAACAACTGCGTCAGCCTCGGAATCAAACTGGTCGATATCACTGATAAGGGCTACTTCCTCCAAAAATCCCGAAAGGCTTGGGTTTTCATTTTCCTTTTCATACTGAGCAATTGAAGACGCCAATTCTTTAACGTTTTCCAATCGCTCGGCACCCTCTTGCCCCTCGGCAATAAGCATTAAGGTATAACCCGATTTATCAAGCATTTCCTCAAACAACTGAACCAACGTCACACCTTCGGTCGCACCGAATTCGGTTAAAGATTCAATCATATTACAAAACTCACCGAGTTTTTTGGCACTGCGTTGTAAGGGCGGGAAATCTTCTGCAGTTTTGAAAACCTCAAACAAACTTAAACCCGTTTGGTCAGAAATTTCAACCGCACGACCAATGGTTGTATCACCCAAACCGCGTTTTGGCTCATTGATAATTCGTTGCAACCTCACACGGTCACCGTGGTTGGCAATAACGTTTAAATATGCAATAACATCGCGAATTTCCTTACGGTCATAGAACCTGTGACCTCCCACAACCCTATACGGCACACCCGAACGGGCAAGCACATTTTCAATAGCGTTAGACTGTGCATTCATACGGTAAAGCACAGCGTTATCAGAATACCTACCGCCTGATGCTACATTATTAAGTATAGTATCCACAACGCGTGAAGCCTCACCCTGCTCGTCAGGGGCAGTGTAAACCTCTATCTTGTCGCCACCCTCGGCACTTGTCCAAAGATTTTTACCTTTTCTTGCTTTATTGTTGGCAATAACCGCATTCGCGGCATCAAGAATAACCGAAGTTGAACGGTAATTCTGCTCAAGGCGTATTACTTTTGCATCGGGATATGTATCCTCAAAACTCAAAATGTTTTCAATTGTCGCGCCTCTGAAACGATAAATACTTTGGTCGTCATCACCGACAACACAGATATTGCGACTCTTTTCAGCAAGCAGGCTGACCAACTCATACTGTGCGTGGTTGGTATCCTGATACTCGTCTACCATTATGTACTTGAACCGACGCTGATAAAAATCCAATGCCTGACGGTTTTCTTTCAGCATTTTAACGGTATTGACAATCATATCGTCAAAATCCATCGCATCAGCATCTTTCAGTGCCTTTTGATAAGCCGCATAAGCCTTGCCGATTTTAGAAAGACGGACATCGGTCGAGTTGATTTCCATAAATTCATCGGGGTCAATCAACTTATCTTTTGCACTGCTTATGGCGTTAAGTGCCGACTTAATGGGTATCATTTTTTCGTCGATATTGAGGCTTTTATAAACCTCTTTCATTACTCTTTTTTGGTCGTCGGTATCATAAATTGTAAAGTGGGAAGAATAACCTATTGAGTCACCGAAACGGCGGAGCATTCTACCGCAAATCGAGTGAAAAGTGCCTGCCCAAATGTCAAGACCGTCGTCACCCAACATCAGTGCAATTCTTTCCTTTAATTCACCTGCCGCTTTGTTGGTAAATGTAATGGCTAAAATCTCCCAAGGGGATGCCGCGTCAACCGAAAAAATACCGCCGTTTTCAATTTCGCCATTGTCGGCGGCGGCTTTTGCCGACAACATATTGATTTCATTTATAAAAGGCGGTACAAATTTTGAATTATACGCGTCGCCGAATTTTACCAATGATGCTATTCTGTTTACAAGCACTGTGGTTTTTCCGCTTCCTGCACCGGCTAAAATAAGCACAGGACCTAACGCCGTTGTTACACCCTCAAACTGTTTATCGTTCATACGGCTGAAATATTTTTTTATAACCTCACGCCGTAAATTTATAAATTGTTCATTTATTTCAGACATACTATTCTCCGTGTGTTTTTTAGTATTCTCAATTATACCCTAATATCCGACTCTTTTCAACTGTAATTTAGTTTGAATTTTAGGTAACAATTTTGCTAAGATGTCCCCACTTGGTACACACCAAAACAAAATATGCTATTATTTTGTCGAAATTTATCCATATATTGATAATATGTTTGACAAAATGCACAGTGTTGTGTATAATGTTACATAGAGTAATTTTGAAATTTTGTTTTTCTCCAAAAAATATTATGCTTTAAATGTTTTACCATTTTTGGTACATAGATTTGAGGGCATAATATTTTAGCATTAAAAAATGTTGGGAGTGCATCCTGTTTGGAAAAAATAATCGTAAACGGAGGGAATAGGCTTGAAGGCACGATTGCCGTCAGCGGTGCTAAAAATGCCGCTGTTGCAATCATCCCTGCCATTTTGTTGTGCGATGGCGTTTGCCGTATCGAAAACGTACCTGCTATTTCCGATGTTAATGTTATTATTAAAATTTTATATGAGCTGGGTGCTTACGTTAAGGTTATCGACAATACCACTGTCGAAATTGACCCCACTCACATAAATTCACATATTTTATCGGCTTCAATGTCATCAAAAATGCGCGCCAGCAGTTACTTTATCGGTGCAATGCTCGGTCGCTTCAAAAAAGCAAAGGTTGCCCCTCCGGGCGGTTGCGATTTCGGAGTAAGACCGATTGACCAACATATAAAAGGCTTTGAGGCTTTGGGCGCTACCGTCACGATTGACAGCGGTATGGTTCACGCCTACGCTACCGAACTGATTGGCAGTTCTATTTATCTTGATAAAGTTTCAGTCGGAGCAACGGTTAACATAATGTTGGCAGCGGTTAAAGCTCGCGGTTTGACAATTATCGAAAACGCCGCAAGAGAACCGCATATTGTTGACCTTGCCAACTTCTTGAACTCTATGGGCGCTAATATTATGGGTGCCGGTACCGATGTTATTAAAATCCGCGGTGTCAGTTCATTACACGGCACAACTTATAGCGTAATCCCCGACCAGATTGAAGCGGGTACTTATATGATTGCCGCCGCTATCACAGGCGGTGACTTGACGATTACCAACGTTATACCTAAACACTTGGAATCGATTTCGGCAAAATTGGTCGAAGCCGGTGCAGAGGTTTTAGAGTATGACGAGGCTGTGCGTGTTATTATGAACCGCCGTCCCAAAACCTGCAATGTTTTGACTATGCCACACCCCGGCTTCCCCACCGATATGCAACCGCAAATGACCACACTGTTGGCATTGAGTGACGGCGTAAGTGTTATGACCGAGGGTGTGTGGGATAACCGCTTTAAGTATGTTGACCAGTTGACACTTATGGGTGCCAAAATTAAGGTTGATGGTAAGGTTGCAATTATCAATGGTGTTGAAAGTCTTAATTCCGCACCCGTTAAAGCGACCGACCTCAGAGCCGGTGCCGCAATGGTTTTGGCAGGACTTGCCGCAAACGGAAGAACAGAGATTGAAAACGTTGAGTTTATCGACCGCGGTTACGACAACATCGTTGAAAAACTGTCCGCCGTCGGCGCTGATATTCACAGAGTGACCTATATCGACCCGCTTGCAAGCCGTTCGGCAGTTTGATTAAGTCAAAAACAACTGTTGCCTATGCTCCCGCATAGGCAATTTTTATTAAATTATTAATTTGAGGTATAATATGTTCAAAATCATGTTCGTCTGCCACGGGAAGAATTGAATAACCCAAGCTATGCAACCTTATGCCAAGCCTTGCAAAAATATTTTGATAGTTTACTACTTTTTACTACTTTTGAAATTAACTAAAAAAGCCTTGAATATGACACAAAGCAACCGCAGACTTGCAAGTCTGCGGTTGCTTTTATCTGTTCAACAAATTGGAATACACCTATCTCTTTTTGTAAATACCCAACTCTGGATTTTCTCCGTTTTCTTCATAAGTACAAACAAGTAAAAAATCCATATTAGCGGCAATACCGAAACAACGGTCGCCGCCGAATTCACATTCAAGCTGACTTCCAAGATAGGTAGCATTATCATCAAGGAATTTTACGGTCTGACCATTCGGGAGTCGATATTCCAAATTGATAAAACTCCCCGACAAGACATTAAGGTTTTCAACCTTTGGTAACCCCTCAATATGAAGCAATGTATTAAATTCGTGGATAAGCTGTCGCTTGAATTCTTCGAACTTTTCTTTTCCGCCGAGTTCCCTATATTTCTCAAAAACGTCAAGGGTGTATTTTCCGTCTGCATAGCACCACTTGCAGTAATCCTCGTTAAAAGCTCCGTCTTTTTCGTGGCTGACATTACTATCATCAATGGGCATACCGCAACACTCACAAACAAGCTGTCTTGGTGAGCCAAGTAGCGTATTAATCGAAACATCAAATAGTTTTGAAAGTAGCTTTAATGTTTCGGTATTGGGTACAGTTTCTCCTGTTTCCCAGCGAGAAACTGCCTGACGTGTTACAAACACTTTTTCTGCAAGTTCTTCTTGCGACATTCCTTTTTTGGTTCTCAGTTCAAGAATTATATCTTTTGTTTCCATAGAATCACCACCTCGATAATATTATAATACGAGATGTTCAAGTTCACAAGCAACCCGCTGTTGCTATCAGTTCGACATATTGGAATTTGGCGTTTTATATGCAAACACTTTATTTTGAAAATGCTAATTGATATTTAGGTAAAACAATTTTGACAAATACCGCTATATTGATTGCTAGAATGATTCCATACACAATTCGAATTGCCAATTCTGGAAAGAACAGAGATATACCATTCATATCGCCGCCTCCGAAGAAACCACAAAGAACGCTTAAATATACGGGGTCAATTAGAAGCATTGCAATCGTGATGTAGTACATACATGCCTTAAAGATTTTTGAAGAAGTATCTCCGATTTTATTTACAAGCAGAACAAGAATATACGCCGTTATAAAAGTTGCGATAGAACCTACAAGGCAGAAAATACCCAACTGAATATCTGTCATCCTCTCAGCGTGAATATCAATCTGCATCCCCAAACCCATGATATTGATTTGTTTGAATGTTCCTGTTATAAGCGCATATATTAGATGCGCACCTTCATGAATAATGTAATATGCCAGAACCGCGGACAACAATCCTAGATATTGTCGTGTTCTTTTGCTCATATATTTTAGCCCCTTTGAAACTTATAATAAACCGTCAAATTCAAGTTTATCAGTCTGTTGATTATATCATATTCTGCTACAAATATCAATACGCGACTCAGTATTGGTGTTTGTGTTCTATATTGTTTTTGTCAAACAAAAGCAATATTAGGGGTGCAGGGGTAAGCCCTTGCCACAACGAACAAACTATAAAAAGATTGAAAATAGCATCGCAAAATGTTATATTAAAATCAAGAAGCATTGTGACCGCCTTGCCTCCCTCTGACGAGGGAGGCAAGGATATAAAAATCTGATTGGAGTTTAAAATAATGATAAAAATAATGTTCGTCTGTCACGGCAACATCTGTCGTTCGCCGATGGCGGAATTTGTTTTCAAAGACCTTTTAGAAAAACGCGGTTTGAGCGACAAATACTACGTTTCCTCCTCGGCAACCAGCACCGAGGAAATATGGAACGGTATCGGCAACCCCGTATACCCGCCCGCCAAAGCCGAGCTTCAAAGACACGGCATTTCGTGTGACGGGAAACGTGCCGTGCAGGTCACTCGCGAGGATTATGTAAACTATGACCTCCTCGTTGTGATGGACTCCAATAATATGCGAAACATTATGCGGATTATCGGCTCTGACCCCGATAAAAAGGTTCATAAACTTTTAAAATTTGCAGGACAAGACCGCGATGTGTCTGACCCTTGGTATTCGGGCGACTTTACCACCTGCTACAACGATATTCTTTTGGGTTGCACTGCATTGCTCGATACGTTAGAGAAAATTAAGTAAAATACAACATATTGTCAAAATTTTGTGTTTTTACACTTGTAAAACACAAAAAAGTGTGTTAAACTGTATAAGCGAAAAGGGTTTCTGCGAAATTCATTTCGCTTATTTTTTTTGAGGAACAATTTTGAAGTTTAGAGTAAAAGAGGTTAAGAAATGTATCGTATCGGTTTTGATAATGACAAATACCTGCAAATGCAGTCCGAACATATTCAGGAACGCATAAAGAAGTTTGGCGGTAAGTTATATTTGGAATTTGGTGGCAAGTTGTTTGACGACTACCATGCCGCACGTGTTTTGCCCGGTTTTGCTCCCGATTCCAAAATCAAGATGCTTGCCCGTTTGAAAGAACAAGCCGAAATTGTCATTGTCATAAATGCCGCTGATATTGAGAAAAACAAGGTCAGAGGCGACCTCGGTATCACATACGACCTCGACGTTTTACGTCTTATTGACGCTTTCCGCGGATTTGGTCTTTACGTGGGCAGTGTTGTGCTTACCCGCTATACCGGTCAATCCTCGGCTGACGCTTTTGCTAATAAATTGAAAAATTTAGGCGTTCCCGTTTACAAACATTATCCGATTGCCGGCTACCCTTCTAACCTTAAATTGATTGTTTCTGACGAAGGTTACGGCAAAAACGAATATATCAAAACCACACGAAACCTCGTTGTTGTTACCGCACCGGGACCCGGAAGCGGTAAAATGGCAACCTGCTTAAGTCAGCTTTACCACGAGCACAAACGCGGTGTTGAAGCAGGTTATGCAAAATTTGAAACCTTCCCCATTTGGAATTTGGCTTTGAAAGATTCGGTAAACCTCGCATACGAGGCTGCAACTGCCGACCTGAATGACGTTAATATGATTGACCCGTTCCATTTGGAGGCCTATGGCGAAACAACTGTAAACTACAACCGCGATGTTGAAATTTTCCCAGTTGTCAAGGCTTGTATGGAAAGAATGTTGGGCAGTTGCCCTTATAAATCACCCACTGATATGGGTGTTAATATGGCAGGAAACTGCATTTTTGACGCTGATGCCGTAAAACAGGCTGCCGATAACGAGATTATCCGCCGTTATTATGATGCACAATGTCGCAAGAGCAAGGGCGAAGCTGACGACACCGAAACCATGAAAATTGAACTTTTGATGGAGCAGGCAGGCATTAATATTGCCGACCGCAAGGTTATCGCCGCCGCAAACGAGCGAGCCGAAGAAACCGGCGCTCCTGCCGCCGCAATCGAGTTGCCTGACGGACGTATTATCACCGGCAAGACAACTTCCCTGCTCGGCGCAAGCTCGGCACTTTTACTTAACGCTTTAAAGGCTTTGGCAGGAATTCCAAAAGAAGTCCGCTTGATTCCGCAAAACGTTATCGAGCCTGTGCAAGAATTAAAGGTCAACGCTTTGGGCAACCACAACCCGAGATTGCATACCGACGAGATTCTGATTGCGCTTTGCATTTCGGCAGTAACCGACGAAAACGCCAAAAAGGCAATGGACAAACTTTCGGAATTGCGTCATTGCGAAGCACACAGTTCGGTTATGTTAAGCACCGTTGACACTAACGTGTTTAAGAAATTGGGCGTAAATTTAACCTTAGAGCCAAGATACCAAACCAAAAAACTTTACCACGGTTGATGAAATTATTAAAGCGTTGCTTAAAATAAGCAACGCTTTTCATTGTAATTACACAAAAAAGTCCCCACCGAAAATCACTCGTGAATTTCGGTGGGTATCAATTCTGAATCTCCATTGGTCTAAACCTCGCATATCTTAAGATATATATGTTATGGTTTTTAAACCTTTAAATTAACTGTATTTCGGACTCATTCCTTTGCGTGTTTATAGTTTTGAGGTTGTTAACTTAACTGTTCTTTGGACTCATCCCTTTCTATTTTATTTCCACCAAAATGCACCGGTGGTTCATCTAACATTTTCATTGGAATCAGTCCCCTTTCTTACCATTACGATATCGTGGTTTATTTGTTTTTTGTTGTTTTTTGTCTTCCTTCTGACTACATTATACACAAGGCGTAGACAAAAATCCATTCGCAAGTTCAACAAAATATCAAAAAAATCTTTGTTTATCCCGTCAGTTGACATTTTTCTTCAAAAATGATAAAATTGATTTGTTGATTGGTTTTAAAAGAGGTTCGCGTATTACTTACGCGGACCGCTTTTTGTATATTGCAGCCTTTTCGTGCAACAATAACCCCAAACGAAAAAAGGCGGTAAATTTATGGCTAAAAGACAAGGCAAACGCACAACCGTTTTGGAAAACGGTGTATATATCGGCTCATACTCTGCGGCAGTCGGACCCAAAGAAGCCGAAGGACCTCTTTCAAAATACTTTGATAAAACCTTTCAGGACGAATTTTTAGGACAAAGCTCATTTGAAAAAGCCGAAAGCCAATTACAAAAAATTTCGGTCAGTACAACCTTAAAAAAGGCTGACCTCTCCCCCAATGACATTGATATGATTTTCGCAGGTGACCTATTGAACCAGTGCATTGGCAGTGCCTACGGCTTGCGCGAACTTGGAATTCCTTTTGTAGGACTCTACGGTGCCTGCTCGACAATGGCGTTAAGCACAATTATGGCTTCCACAGCAGTTGAAAGCGGTGCGGCAGAAAAAGCAATTGCCGTCACATCATCACACTTTTGTAGTTCGGAAAGACAGTTCCGTTTTCCGCTGGAATATGGTGGACAGCGTCCGCCCACAGCACAATGGACAGTTACCGGCTCGGGCTCGGTACTGTTGAGCAGGAATTTAAAGGGTATCAAGGTCAATGCCTACACCGTCGGCAAAATCATCGACCTCAGTGTCACCGACATGAATAATATGGGTGCCGCCATGGCACCTGATGATGTTAAAATAAGACCATACCCAACACACGAGGGTATGGTCTTTTTCTACACACAAATTTACATAAAGGGAGGTTTATCACATTACATAAAATCTTGAAAATCCTGTATTTATGCGGGTTTTAAGCATATTCCGTACTGCTTATATTAAAGTAAAATATGGGGTTGGGGTGAAAGTTGGGG
>JAZRSW010000092.1:0-7155 GCA_045651745.1 Acutalibacteraceae bacterium | reverse complement strand
GAAATTAAGACCGCCCTGCATCCAAACTGCAAACGGCTCTCTTAACGGCGCGTCGGCAGATAACTCAATCGAAGCGCCTAACGTGAAAGCGCCTGCCGCCATAATAACCTTACTGTCATATCCGGGCATATCGTCAGGTTCGGGTGAGGCAAACGAATCAACAGGCGAACCGCTTTGAACACCCTTGCAAAACGCAATAAGACTTTCGGGATTACCCGTGATAACCGACTGAATAATATCGGCTCTCTTTTCGTCAAATGCGGGAGTTACACTAAATCCAAGCTCCTCAAAAAGTGCCGCAGTGAACACCGCCGTTTTAACTGCTTCACCCACAACGTGAGGTGCCGAAAATAATCCCATAAACAGCTCTCTCGTGTGCCCTAACGTTGCGCCAACCTCTAAACCTACACCGGGACAAGTAAGCCTGTAACCGCATTTTTCGACCAAATCGCGACGTCCTGCGATATAACCGCCGCAAGGTGCAATTCCACCGCCCGGGTTTTTAATGAGTGAGCCTGCCATAATATCGGCTCCGACCTCTAACGGCTCTTTTTCTTCGACAAATTCGCCATAGCAGTTGTCTACCATAACAACTGTTTCGGGCGATATTTTTTTGACCAATTTTGCCAACTCGCCGATTTTCTCGACCGACAAACTCGGTCTTAAACTGTAACCGCGTGAACGCTGAATATATGCAACGGCATATTTTTTAGATTTTAAAGCCGATTCAATCCCAGCTAAATCGGGTGTGCCGTCACCTTTAAGTGCGACTTCGTCATAATTTACGCCAAAATCCCGTAAAGAGCCGTCAACGTGACCGTCAATACCCAAAACTCCGATAAGCGTATCATAAGGGCGACCCGTCAAGCAAAGCAGATTGTCACCGGGACGCAAAATACCAAACAACATTACGGTGAGCGTATGAGTGCCCGAAGCGAATGTGTGGCGGAAAATCGAACTTTCAGCGCCGACACATTCAGCAAAAACCTGCTCTAAAACCTCGCGACCGCGGTCGTTATATCCGTAACCCGTAGAGGGTGCAAAATGAGTTTCTGCAACGCCGTTATTTATAAACGCCGACAACACTTTTTGTTGGTTATACTCTGTCACCTTGTCGATTTCACCGAAAGTTTTTTCTGCCTTTGCCAACGCCTTATCTGAAACCGATTTGATTCTACTGTCAATTTTGAAAAAGTCCATTTTTATATCTCCTAAAATTCACAAACGGCAACATCACCGCAGTGTTTAAAATTCAAAGTCTCGTAAAATCCGCCTGCATTAACTGTCGAAGCAAAAATTTTACTTTGAGGATATTTACATCCAATGTTATGTATAAGCCCCGATAACGCCGTTTTACCAAAGCCTTTTTTGCGGTCGTTAATATCAACCGCAACACCCGTCACAAGCGAACTGTGTTCGGTCACAAAACCTGCGACCGCGACGGCATTTTCCACTATAAAATACTCCGAAGAATTATGGTTAAACCTCAAACAAAAATCAGTATACCAAAATTCAAATGGCGGTAAGTCAATATCACCGTCTGTCCCCTTTTTGAGTAGTTTATACACGTCAGTAATGCTTCCACGCCCGTTTTCATAAGGAAAGTCGGTAGGTTTTGCCTCTTTACTAAACTCATAAAGCAATGCTTTGTTGATTTGTTTGGCGTTTAGCCTCTCTGACACCTTACCGTCACAAAAAACAATAGCATTACAAAACGAAAAATACGAATTCAATTCATCAAAATCGGCATTATTAAAGCAAATCAGCGTGAAAGAATTATCCATACCGCCAAAAACCGCCGTCAGTTCATCATCAACGGTTTGTGCGAACAAATCCACACCTATCGAGTCACAATAAGTGTTAATGAGTGCCTCAATCCTTGCAGTAAAAACGCTTTGTTCTAACGTTTCGGGTAAACTTTCAATTCGTTCTATCAACTTAACTCACCCGAAGCCATTTTGTTTATGAGTACACAAGTTAAATCATGTACTGATTTTATATCGTCAACACTTGCCACAGATGATGCTGAGTGAATATACCGACACGGCACCGACACTGCAACGGTACGAACCCCTCCACGTGACTGATGAATACCTGCGGCGTTATTTCCGCCTGCAACGAAAGATTTAACCTGCGCTTTTATTCCCTTTTCTTTAGCCAAAGCCAAAGATTTATCGAATAAATCTTTATCATAAAGCGTTCCGCGGTCCATAAATGAAAGCACCGCGCCTTCGCCTAAATAACAGACCTTTTTATCGTCCGAAACACCTGCAATATCAGCAGCGGTTGTAGACTCAACCACAATTGCAAAATCGGGGTCAATTGCAAATGTGGCGGTTCTAGCTCCTGCACCCACCTCTTCATTGACCGAAAAACAAGCATAAAAATCGTATTCCGGCTCGGAATTTATAATGTCAATTAAAACAGCACATCCTGCCCTATCGTCAATGGCTTTTGATATAATAAGGTTACCCATTTTACTAAATGGCTCACTGAATACCGCGCAGTCGCCTACCGAAACTAAGCCTTCTGCCTCTTGCTTAGAGTCCGCACCAATATCAATATAAAGCGCGTCATCGTCGGGCATTTTGTCTTTTTCGGCAGATGATAACATATGAACGGGTTTTGAGCTTATAACACCCGTTACGCCGTTTAAAAACTTAACCTTACGTGCCAGCATAACCGCAGTATTAATTCCGCCAACGGTGGTGAATTTCAACATACCGTCAGATGTAATATATGTGACAATAAAGCCGACCTCGTCCATATGAGCATCGACCATTATTTTATGTTTTGCTCTGTTTTTGCCCTTAACAAAAGCAATTATATTACCCAAAGCATCAACCGTAATCTCTGCCTTGCCCTTGATTTTCTCGATAATACAGTCCCTTACCGCATTTTCGTGACCTGAAGGTCCGTTCAACTCACAAAGTAACTTTAAATTTTCCATCATTTCACCTCGCGAGTTAAAACAAAGTTTGCCAAAATCTCAGCAACCGACAGGATATCGTTCAAATCAACAACCTCAATCGGCGTATGCATATTTCGAAGCGGGATTGACAAAAGTCCCGTGGGAACACCGCACTTTGTATCGACAATTTTATCGGCATTTGTGGAGGTTTTGCCTCCCATAACTTCAAATTGATGTTTAATTTCGTTATTGCTTGCAATTTCTTTAAGACTATTCGTAACAAACGCGGACAGCACGGGTGAAATTCCAATCATCGCGCCACCGCCCAAAACACCTGTTTTGTCGGGTGAAATGTCTGGCGCATTGCCGAAACTTACATCCACTGCAACTGCTACATCGGGTGTGATGCCAAAACTCATAGTTTTAGCACCCATTCCGCCTAATTCTTCCATATCGCTTAACAAAAATACTACGTTGCAGGGTAATTCCTTGCCCGACAGTATTTCGGCGCATTTGATAAGCGCGGTGCAACCCGCACGGTCGTCCAACGATTTCCCCGTGACCTTATTCCCTGCTAATTCAGAGAATTCGGCAGAGAAAACAACGCGGTTGCCAACCGAGATGACGTCACTTGCTTTGTCGCCCAACCCTGTATCGATATACATATCCTCGGCTTTTATAACGGCGTCGGATTTGCTTAAATGAGGTGGTGTGCTGCAAAATACACCATTGACTACCTCTTTACCGTAAACGGTAACCCTCATTCCTGCTAACATTCGGCTGTCGATTCCGCCGGCAGTGGCGACCTTTAAAAATCCGCCCTGCACTGATGTTACAACCATACCAATTTGGTCGAGGTGAGCGTCAAAAAGAATGGTATAATCCGATTTGCCCTTGATTTCGCCGATAAGATTGTTTCCTTTGCGACGTACTGTGCAATATTTAGAAAGGTGACTTTCGGCAACGTCGATAGCACTGCCGACACCACCGATAAAGTCAGCCTCACTCAAACTTTTTAAGATGTTTTTAACAGTTTGCATAGTTTCTCCAAATTACAGATTGTTTACTAATTCCTTGAAATGTTTTCCACGGGCAACAAAGTTAGGGTAAGCGTCAAAACTTGCACAAGCGGGGCTTAATGCCACAATATCGCCCGAAACCGCCATTTCTTGCGCTACCAAAACCGCTTCCTTCATATCTTTAACGCGGACAATTTTTGGTTGTCCGTTTATATAATTTTCGTCAGACTTAATTGCTTTTTCAATTTTGTCAGCAGTCGGTCCGTTTAGGATGAGCAACTTAACCTTTTCAACAACGTAAGGTGCCATCGGCTCAAACGGGATGTGTTTGTCGTAACCGCCTGCGATTAAAATAACCTTGTTATTAAACGCTTTTAGGCAGGCAATTGTTCTAGTCGGGCTAGATGCGATTGAGTCGTTGAAATAGCGGACACCGTCAATTTCGCGGACAAACTCAATGCGGTGTTCAACACCCATAAATTCGTGTGCGACCTTGACGATACTGTCAGCACCGACGTAACCCCAAACTGCCGAAATTGCGGCGAGATAGTTTTCGACGTTGTGGTCACCCATAATTGCAATATCGTCCTTGTGCAAAAGCGGAACGGAAATACCGCGGTAAGAGAGGTTAAGATAACCGTCCTTGCCGAGCCAAGCGCCATTTTTGATAGGCTGATTCATTGAAAAATATAGCGCCTGACCTCTGACATCATCGCTGAAACCTGCCGTGATGTCATTGTCTAAATTCAAAACTGAACGCGAGAATGCATTTTGATGAAGTAAAATATTCTTCTTTGCACCGACGTATTCGTCCATATCTTTGTGGACGTCGAGGTGGTTTGGTGCAACGTTGGTCACAACGGCAACATCGGGACCTTTTCGCATTGAAATAAGTTGGAATGACGAAAGTTCAACAACAACGAAATCGTTTTTGGTCATTTTTTCGATTTCGGGTAAAAGCGGAGTTCCTATATTACCGCCGACAAAGACGTTTTTGCCCTCTGCTTTTAACATTTCGGCAATGAGGGTGGTTGTTGTAGTCTTACCGTCCGAACCTGTGACAGCGAAAACAGTTGCGGGGCAAAGGTCGAAGAAAACTTCCATTTCGCTTGTTACAACGATGCCGTTGTCACGCGCTTTTTGGAGTTCAGGCAGGTCAAACTGCATACCGGGTGTGCGGAAAATCATATCAACTTCCAAGTTGTCAAGATAGGTCGGGCCTAAACGAAGTTCAGCGCCTTTGCTTTCTAATTGGTCGGCAATTTCACCAATTTGTTCACGTGTTCTGCGGTCGCAAGCAACAACTCTTGCGCCCATATTCAAAAATTTTTCAATAAGCGGGGTGTTGCTGACACCGATACCGCACATTGCGATTTTTTTACCGCCGATTTGCTCGAAAAACTGTTTGCAATCCATAACCACGACTCCTTTATATGTAATATGTTTATTACATAATTATACAAATATATTATACTTTTAAATTTTAAAAATATCAATATTATAATAAAAAAATAATTAGAAAAAAGAAAACCCGATGCAAGCGGAAACTTGCATCGGGTAATTTGTTTTACTAGTCAGTTGTGATTTTGTCTAGAAACTAACTAATTAGTCCCACAAATCCCAACCGCCGTTATTGCCACCGTTGTCGATGTAGATTGAAGAACCGCCATCGATATGGCTGTCATCCCAATAAGGGAAAGCACCGTTGGAGGCAATATTCTCTTGTGCGAAAATTGAAGTAACTTCAAATTCGGGTTTAATATAAGTTCTCATAGTTCTGCCTCCTTAATTATTGTGCTTTGAGAGCTTCGGTAATACCAAGTACCTGGTAATATGAAGCCTCGCCAAGTGCGTAGTAATCGTAACTACCGTCAGTGTTCTTAACATACAATACAGCAGAGAAACGTCTGTTATATGCGGTGTTACCGCTTTCGGTAGAAAGACCGGTAATTACCATCTGGTAATATGTGGTGCTATTATCCTTAGCATAGTACCAACCGCTATCGTTTACTCCAACCTTTACAACACCCTTACGTGCGATGGGGTTGAGACCATTTTCGAGTTTATACCAATTATCAGTTTTTGCAGCAGAAGTAGAAGGTGCTGCAACGAAACCGATTTCAGCAGCATTCTCTGCTACATCATTATTAACTGCTGCTTTGAAACGCAAACCTGCGGAAATATAGTTGTCGCCTTCATCTTTGCCTTCTGCACGATAAGAAACTTCTGTTTCAGTGCCGGGTGTGTGTTCAACGATTTTTAAGTCATCGAACTCGCCGTTTGCACAGCCAAAGAAGAAGTAGTTGTTCTGTGATGCAATCTTCGAAAAATTATTTAAATAAGCTTCATTTGCAAAATCGAATGTAATAGTGTAGTTTTTCCATTCTTTATTAATCTTGAAATCTGCAAGACCGTCTAATTTTTCATCATTAATGTAGTAAGCGAATGCATCTTTGTTTTTACCACTCTCACCCACAACGCCTTCTGCATTACTGATTATGAAACGAGTACTACTGCTAGTACTATTGCTAGTACCAAGGCTCAACCACATTGGTGATGACTCGGATGAAGAATTATCACTGAGTTTAGCTTTAAATGAAATAGTGTACTTATGACCTGCAGTTATAATATTGGAACCCACAACTGCGAAACGACCCTTAGTAACGTTAACTTGACCGTTTGAAACTTCGGCGGTATCGTTCTTGTGAATAGTGGCCTCACTCATATCATTTTCATAAACCTCTGAAACGTAGGTATTGTCGCCACCGGTGGTCTCAGGAACTGCACCTTCAACATCAGAAGTAGCAATAATTGTGAAGTTGTCATATACACTGTCCGCTACACCGAAGCAGAAAAATCTAACTTCATCAAAGAGTTGATCACCATTTGAGGCACACTTGTTTTTGATATAAGAAACTACATCATCATCAGTCAAATCAATAACCAAACCGTAATGTTGCCATTCTGTGCTTAACATTTTGATATTAGTAAGATTAGTCTTTGAACCGTTAATATAACAATCAATCGGAGCAGTATCGTCATCGCTAAAAGTATATCTCGGGTCATAATTGCTAGAGGATTTACTTATACTGAGCCACATTGTTTGGGCTTCGCCACTAGTTGACTTTGCATCGAAGGAAATATAATATTTTTTGCCGGTTGTGAAAACATTTGAATCCATGAAGCAAACACGTCCGTCAGTCACATTAAGAACTTTGCCGTGTC
>JAZRSW010000091.1:0-8360 GCA_045651745.1 Acutalibacteraceae bacterium | reverse complement strand
TAAGGCTAACGCCTATGTGCGACAATGAGCCGAAAGACACCTAAAAACCGCCCTTTAAGGCTGGTTCAAGTTTAAATGCTTTGGCTAAAGTGTTTTCTTATTATTACAAGTTCTTGAAATTCCTAATATAATTCCCATTTCAACTAACAAAATCACCAACGAAGTACCACCGTAACTGAAAAACGGTAAACTGATACCGGTATTAGGAATTGTATTTGTAACAACAAGAACATTCAGTGTCATTTGAAGACCCACCTGAAAGGTTAGACCTAAAGCCAAAAGACTTCCAAATTTATCGGGTGCTTTAACAGCGATTGAAAATCCTCTCCACATCAAAAGGCAGAAAAGAATGATAATTATCATTGCACCGATTACGCCTAACTCTTCACAAATAATTGAAAAAATAAAGTCGTTATGTGGTTCAGGTACCCAAAGGTGCTTTTGGTTTGATTGACCCAAGCCTTTACCAACCCATCCGCCTGAGCCGATAGCAAGCAAAGACTGTATCGTCTGATAACCCTCACCAACGGGTGCAGACCATGGGTCAAGCCAGAATGTAATTCTGTCCTGAGCGTACCTTATAACACCGCTCATAACTACAATTATACCGGTTGCCGCAACGGCTAAACCGCCGATAATATATCGAAGTTGCAAACCGCCAACAACCATCATAACCGCACCGATTAAGAAAATCAAAACGGTTGCCGACAAATGCGGCTCGAGAACAACAAGAACACATATCAAGCCAACTGTCAGTCCTAAAAACAGAAATCCGAACTTAAAAGTCTTCATCAGTTTTTGGTTAGCGGCAATTAAATGTGAAAGCAATAGAATAACTGCAAATTTTGCTAATTCAGATGGTTGAAAGTTTATAGGTCCAATCGAAAACCAACGTTTAACGCTTGTTCCTGCAACCATCGGCGGTAAAATAAGCATTACCACCAAAAAAATTGCCATTATAATATAAAAAGGAACAGCAAATTTCCTTATAAAATGATAATCAATTTTTGATACCAAAAGCATCAAAATAACGCCAAAAACGGCAAATCCTGCCTGTTTCGTGATAAAGTGATAACTGTTACCGTAATAAGTGTCGGCAAAAACGTAACTTGCCGAAAACAACATAACCAATCCGACAGTTAAAATTATCAACAGTAAAAAAAGGAAAGTTAAGTCCATTTTACCCTCAACAAGTAAACCCGACAATTTGCTCTTTTTATTTAACTTTTTTGTGGTTTTTGCATTTTCGGGCAAAACGGTCATCTCCTTATATATTTTTTGTTTAAAATTTAAGCCAACTTTACGGCTGCAACACAAACGGCGCAACCGATTAACGTTACAATAGAGAAAACAATTACAATCTTAACCTCACTCCAACCACACTTTTCAAAGTGATGGTGAATGGGACTCATTTTAAATAATCTTTTGCCGGTTTTCTTAAAATAAGCAACCTGCAACACAACCGACAAAGCCTCAATAAGATAGACAACACCAGCAAGCATCAGGTAAATCGGGCGGTTTATCATAAATGCTAGTGCTACAACCATTCCGCCCAAGAACATTGAGCCTGTATCACCCATAAATATCTTTGCGGGATGCCAGTTCCATGTTAAGAAACCGACACAAGCGCCTGCCAAGGCAGAAGCAATGATGTTAGCACCCACCTCTTGTAATGTACCTGCCATAAGCATAAATGCGACGGCAACAACTAAGGTTACGCTTGACGCCAAACCGTCAAGACCATCGGTTAAATTAACGGCGTTTGTAAAACCGTAGATAAAGAAGAAAGCAATAGGCCAAAAGATTATACCCACACCCGAAACAACACTGACTTCACCAATAAAAGGCACCCAGGTTGTTTTTAAGCCGGCTAAAGCAAGACTGATAAGGTATGTTGCGCAAGCCAAGGACTGTAAAGCGGTTTTCTGTGAAGCAGTAAGGCCTAAATTGCGTTTTTTTACTACCTTAATATAATCATCAATAAAGCCGATTAAGCCCATTATGAGTGCCAACCCTAAGCCTGCAAAAATCTTTGTAAAGCCTAATGAATTACCAAACTCTGCTGACAGTCCAACATCGACAAAAGATGTAGCACTCATAGAAAGAGCAACACCAAGTAACACTCCGATTATAATAAGCACGCCACCCATTGTGGGTGTTCCCTGCTTTGATTTATGCCAAGCAGGACCTTCGTCACGTATAGTTTGACCGAATTTTAAACGTTTTAACAACGGTATTGCAGGATATCCCAAAAGGTATGCTACAAAAAAACTTACTAACACTGCAATTGCAGGTATAATTCCCGTCATTATTCATTCCTCCAAAGGTTAATATTTTATAATTCCTTTAAGGCTTCAGCCACTACCTCACGCTCATCAAGGTGAATAGTTCCGCTATTCAAAATCTGATACGTTTCGTGACCTTTGCCCGCTAATACAATTATATCACCGCTTTGGGCAATTTGCACGCATTTTTTTATAGCCTCAATACGATTTTCGATAACCAAATACGGCACCGGCGAATCTTTCATTCCCTCTAATATATCGTCGATAATTTTGCGAGGGTCTTCAGTACGCGGATTATCACTTGTAACAATAACATAATCAGCATTTTCAATTGCAATTCTGCCCATTTTAGGACGCTTTGTGCGGTCACGGTCACCACCACAACCGAATAACACAATAAGACGGTTTTTCTCGACCTCTGAGAACGTCTTTAATATATTTTCCAAACCGTCGGGAGTGTGCGCATAGTCAATAAGCACAGTAAAATCGCGTCCGGTAGGTACAACCTCTGCCCTGCCTTTAACACCTGTCATATTTGAGAAAGCAGAAGAAATATCCTCTAAACTAATGCCTAACTCCAAAGCGACAGCACCGGCACAAATAGCGTTATACGGAGTAAATTTTCCGCCGATTGCAGTTTTAATCTCGGTATTTTTATTACCAACTATCATATCAAATGCCGAACCGTCAGACTTTAATTTTACATTTTCTGCTTTAAAATCAGCATCATTTCCTGCACAGGAAAAAGTTTTAATATTACACTTTAATCCGTCAACCAAATTACCGAAATAACTGTCGTCTTTATTTACAACAGCGGTTTTAGAAACCTCAAAAAGTTTCTTTTTAGCCTTTAAATAGTTATCCATTGTGATATGATAATCCAAATGGTCTTGTGTAAGATTGGTAAACGCTGAAACCTCGAACTCTAAACCGTAAACTCTGTTTTGGTCGAGTGCATGTGAGGAAACTTCCATTACACAATAATCACAACCTGATGCTAACATAAGTGAAAACATCGACTGTAATTCATAAGGACTCGGGGTGGTATTTTTAGAGGGTAAAACCTCGTCACCAATCATATTTTGAATAGTGCCGACCAAACCAACTTTATGTCCGCAATGCTCCAAAATGCTTTTAACCATATATGAAACCGAGGTCTTACCGTTAGTACCGGTAATACCTATAAGTTTAAGTTTCTTTGCAGGTGACCCAAACCATTTTGCACAAAGCTCTGCAAACTCACGGCGCGAATCCTCAGCAAAAATCTGATTAGGTAACCCAACGTCTTTTTCACAAATAATTACCGCTGCGCCACTGTCGTACGCCGACTTTGCAAACTTATGCCCGTCAACTGTTACACCGTCGATACAAACAAAAACATTACCTTTTTGGACATTTCGCGAATCGCAGGTAACACCTGTTATATCCAACTCGGCAAACTCACCCGAGCGTTCTTTCATTAAATCAAATAATTTCATATTTTTCCTCTCAAGAGAATTAATTATTCAGCAGTTTCGGTTGTGCGGAAGTATACTGTAACAATCGTTCCGCGGTCAACCTCTGTGCCCTCGCTGATATCCTGCTTGTATGCCACAAATCCCGAACCTGAACTTAAAGCGCCCGAGAACTGAACGTTAACGTTTTTGTTTTTTGCCAATTCATTAACCGCACTTATTGAAAGTCCTGCAAAGGAAGGCACGGTTGTTTTCATTATTTCAGACGTTTCTTCGGTATAAAGCATTACAACGCCGTCACTGTAAAGGGATTCAGTTGCTACAGGGAACTGCTTTATGACATTAGTACCGTTACCGATTATTTCGTATTTCAAACCTTTTTCGGTAATTAACATTTTAGCGTTTTCAACCGATTGTCCCGTAACAGACGGGATTTTCACAGCCATTTTCGAAAGTTCTTCTTCAGTGTAATGCGGTTCATAGCCTAAATGGGGTAAAATTTCTGCCATAATCTGACCGCCGACAGGTGCGGCGATAGTACCGCCGTAGTAAGCGTCACCCGTGGGTTCGTCAAGCATAACTAAAACTGCTATTTCGGGGTCATCCATCGGTGCAACACCGCAGAATGACGCAATATAAATTGCCTTTTCACCCGTTTGATTGATGTCGGTTAATTTTTGTGAAGTACCGGTCTTACCGCCGATACGATAGCCCGAAACATAAGCGTTTTTACCGCCACCGCCGTCAACAACCGCCTCCATAAGTGAGCGAATTGTTTCGGACGTTTTAGTTGAAATAACCTGACGTTTAACTGTTGTTCCAACCTTTTTAACTGTGTTATTGTCTGCGTCTATAATTTCGTTAACAATATGCGGTTGAACTAAATATCCACCGTTTACTGCAGCAGAAACTGCAGTAATCATTTGAATAGGCGTAACCTGAAATGTCTGACCGAACGATGATGACGCCAAGTCGGAAATACTCATTTTATCGGGGTTATAGTAAATCGGACTACTTTCACCCGGCAGGTCGATACCTGTTTTTTGGCGAAGTCCAAATGCTTCATAATACTTATTAAAAGTTTTAACTCCTAACTGCTGACCGAATGTAATAAATACAGGGTTGCATGAGTTTTGCACAGCCTGAGTCAATGTTTCTGCACCGTGACCCGTCTTTTTGTGGCAGTTAATTCGTCTGCCCGCAATAACAATATAACCACTGCAACTGTAATGCTTTCCTAATGAGGTAATGCCCTCTTCTAACGCCATTGCGGCGGTAACAACCTTAAAAACAGAACCCGGTTCATAAGTATCGGATACAACCTTATTACGCCATTGACGGTTGCGGAGTTCATTTAATTTTTTTGTTCGCTCGTCGCCCTCTAAAGCATCAACAATCTGTTGGTCAGCTTCAGTTAACGTAAACGGTGCATTAGGGTCAAAGTCGCCCTTTACGGCTAATGCCATAATTTCACCGGTATTTACGTTCATACAAACAACCGCACCGCGTTCGATAACTTTATTATCCACAATTGCCTGGTCAAGATACTTTTCGCAAACACTCTGAACGTAAGAATCAAGTGAAGTAATAAGTGTATTACCGGGTTTTGCCTCAACCTTAACCTCATAATTTGTGGTCATATTTTTACCGGTTGCGTCTTTAGCAGAAACAACTCGACCGGGAATACCTGTAAGTACATTATCATACTGCTTTTCAAGGCCACCTAAACCTTGATTATCTGTACCAACAAACCCTAAAACAACCGACGCGAGATTATCGTTAGGATAATAACGCTTACTTCCCTCGTCAAGACCGATATACTCACCGACTTTATACTTACTGTCCGCCATATACTGACGGATTTTATCGGCTTCGGGCTTTTCTACGTTAGATTTAACCTTAACGTAACTTGTATTTTTGTTGGTATAATCTAATACGGTTTGATAGTCCAAACCTAAAATGGTTGAAAGATTAGTTGCTATTTCAGATTTTACCGCTTGTAATTTTTCGGTATCGGTAATTTTCTTGAAACTGTTAGGAGTGATATAAACTGTCCAAACCTGCGCGCTTGTAGCTAGTAAAGCACCGTTGCGGTCTAAAATTTCACCGCGTTCAGCGGCAATAACGGTATCGTAAAGTTGTTGTTCTGCAGCTTTTTGCTGATAGAAATCACTCTTTGTTACCATTAAATAAACAAGACGGCCGCCAATAAGACCGAACATAGTTAAGGTCATAATCGCCCAAACGACTATAATCCTTATAATCATACTTCTGTTAGGTGTCTTAGCCAACCGTCTCACTCCCAAATTCAGATTTTAGAATATTCTTTTAACGCCTCAACGAGAGCCGGACTAATATGGTCCGGCTCTCGCCGTTAATTTTGTTTTTACATACAATTATATTTATTAATTTAAATCAATATTCTGTTTTACCGTGAGTTCTCCTTTAGAATTTACGGCAGTATCGGTATTATTTGTATTAATGTAGGTAACCTGACTCTTTTCACATTTCTGCATACCGAGTGCTGTTGCCGACTCCTCTAAGTTAATAACCGAAACTTTACGTTCAATTTCAACCGAAAGTCTTGTTTTTTCACTTTCAAGCTCAACAATTTCATTATTAATATTATTAATATCACTTCTCATAGAAGAAATTTCAGCGCGCAAGAAAAGACTTGAGCAAACTGCCATTATAGCAAGCGCTGAAATAACAAAATTACGGACAAGTAATTTTTTTCTTCTATCCGCTTTTGTTTTCGCCTTGGTTTTAACTATAGGATACTCATGTATTTCTGCTTTTTTCTTTGGCACAGACACAAAACGGTCATAATCATATGCAAAACTGTCATTGTAATACTTGAGATTATCCATTTTAGCCCATATTCTCCCTATTATTTATAATTTTTCTATTACTCTTAATTTAGCACTTCTACTACGTGCATTTTCTTTGATTTCAGTTTCACTCGGTATAATCGGCTTTCTTGTCACCAATTTTCCACGAGGTTTACGTCCGCACACACAAATCGGTATTTCCGGCGGACAAACACAACCTTTTGAAAACTCTTGGAATAAGTTTTTAACAAGCCTGTCCTCTAACGAGTGGAATGTTATAACACACAACCTGCCACCCGGTTTTAATATTTCAAATGCGGCGGTAATACCTGTTGTTTCGGCTTCAAACTCCTGATTTACTGCAATTCTTAAAGCCTGAAAGCTTTTTCTTGCAGGGTGTCCGTCACGTCTTACTGCGGCAGGAACGGAATTTGAAATTATATCACTCAATTCTAAAGTTGTGCATATCGGTGATTTTTCTCTTTGCTTTACAATGTTACAAGCAATTCTGTAAGCAAACTTTTCTTCACCGTAATCCCTTAATATATCTGTAAGGGCTTGTACATCTAATGTATTAACTAAATCGGCAGCTGAAGTACCGCTTTGGCTCATTCTCATATCTAATGGTGCATTAGCATGATATGAAAAACCGCGTTCACCGTTATCTAACTGCCACGAAGAAACACCCAAATCCAACAACACACCGTCGACCGCATTTACACCCTTTTCGGCTAACGCCTCGGTCATATCGGCGTAATTTGTATGTATGACTGTTGCGAGCAACCCACTCAAACGCTCAGTCGCAACCTTTACGGCATCAGGGTCGCGGTCAAGCGCATAAAGATGACCGCTTTTAAGCCTTTTGGCTATTTCTTTTGAATGTCCAGCTCCGCCGGCTGTTCCGTCAACATACGTGCCGTCGGGTTTAATATCTAAATTCTCAAGTACTTCTTCGAGAAGTACAGATATATGTTTAAACTCCATATCTGATTAGAAACCAAGCAACTGTGCCAACTCGGCAATAGATTCGGGGGTCTCCTCTGCTTCTTCCTTGCGGAATGCATCGCCGTTCCAAATCTCAACCTTTGACGACATACCTATTACTGCCGCCTCGCCGTTAAGTTCTGCATATTCGCGCAAACTTTGAGGAATAAGTACACGGCCTTGTGCATCGCAAGAAACCTGTTCAGCGCCCGAATACATAAAACGTACAAGCTTGCCTGCCTGAACTGCGGGCAAAGCCTTTAACTTTTCGTCGATGATTTTCCATTCGCTCATCGGATAAATACAAAGACAACGCTTACCGTCGGGACTACGGCTAAGCATAAACTCCTCGCCCAACTCCTCGCGGTACTTTGCAGGCACGAAAACACGGCCTTTTTTATCTACGTTATGATAATGTTGTCCGAAAAACATATTAAAGACCGCTCCTTTCACGCCACTTTTATGGTCTAACAGTGGTTTTTTACTCCACTTTTCACCACTATGCTTATATTATATAAGGTTGTTACGCAAAATGCAAGTATATTTTTATCAAATTTATAACAAATTTTCGAAAGTTGTGTTGTGCAACTTGCACATCTACTAAATATTGTGAAATCAGCTCTGTTTTAGTGATAAAATATTAAAAATCAAGGCAAAAATATGTTGACAAAACAACACAAAACCTATATAATAGCATTTGTACGAAACGGGGTCTCCCCTTTTTCGAACAAATAACGCCGCTGTGGTGGAATAGGCAGACACAAGGGACTTAAAATCCCTCGGTAGCGATACCGTACCGGTTCAAG
>JAZRSW010000090.1:0-41664 GCA_045651745.1 Acutalibacteraceae bacterium | reverse complement strand
CACCGTACACAAACCTTCTTTTTTGCCTTCTACGGTACAGGTAGGCTCAACAACAACAGTGAATTCGCTTATTTTATGACCGGTTGCATCAATTGTGTTGGTAGACTCTTTGCCACAAGTTGTACACTTTCCGGTTTCAAGACCTGTTTCAGTACAGGTGGGTTGTTTTATAACAGTTGGGTTAGAGAACTTATGACCTAGTGCCTTAACATCGCGAGTTTCTTTATGAGTACAGTTTGAACAAGTTCTTATTTCCTGACCCTTGGCATCGCATGTGGGTGCTTTGGTCTGTGTCCAAGAACCCAAGGTATGACCCGTAGCCTTAATATTTCGAGTTTCTTTATGAGTACATTGAGAACATGTTCGTTGCTCTGTACCCTTTTCTGTGCATGAAGGTGCTTTTATTTGTGACCAAGAAGAAATCTTATGCCCTAAAGCCTTAATCGACTCTGTCTTTTCTCGACCACATACTGTGCATTTTTTGAGCAAAATACCACTATCGGTGCAATTCGGTTTTTTAGTTACCGTTCCATTATCCCAAGAATGTGAAGCTGAACTATAACAAGCCTCATAACTCCAGTTCAAGTTGACAAATTGGCTGTTATAGTTACCCATCTTAATTTTACTTTTGTCCTTGCTGTTACCTTGATAGTAAATGTTTTTAAGTTTATTACAATCATAAAAAGCGCTTTCGCCTATGCTTGTAACACTTTTTGGTATGTATATTTTTTCCAAAGAACTGCACCAAGAAAACGCACTATCTCCAATGGTTACAACTCCATCAGGAATAATGAGTTCTTTTACGTTCTCACAACTTACAAACGCTCCGTCAGCAATGGTTTTTGTATCCTCCCTAATGGTAAAAGAGGTGTAATTCTCATCGGCATCGATGATATGTTTGCCTAAATACAGTATTCCGTCTACATAATTAGATTTATTATTGTAATACTGTGTGTAGAAAAACGCACTCAGACCTATACGGGTAACCGTATCCGGAATAGAAATGTCTCTCAAAAACCACGACTCATGAAAGGCATGATATTCTATTTCTTTAACAGAGTTTGGAATTGTATACGATGTTGCAGGTCGATTTCCGGGATACTTTATTAAGCACGTTTTATTTTTGTTGAAAAGCACACCATCAAGAGAAGAATACTTCGGATTGGATTCATCAACAGTTATGCTATAAAGTTTATCACATCTATCAAAAACAGCTTGCCCCATATCCGTGACATTCTTGGGTATTCTTACATCAATTAGCTTTTTGCAATCAGCAAAAACTTCGATTCCAATTGAAAACACACTCTCGGGAATGGTTATCTCCAAAAGAGATGTACAGCCAAGGAAAGCAAAATTCTCAATTCTCTTAAGACCTTCCGGCAATGTGACCGTTTTAAGTGATGTGCAGTTAGCAAATGCCCCTATGCCAATCGTAGTAACGCCCTGTCCAATGGTAACTTTTGTAATATTCTTTCCCCAAGGCCAAGTAGCGTAATTATCCATGCTGCCGTTACCTGTGATAGTCAGTTCCGTTCCATTAAGTTGCCAGTGGCAATCACCTACCGTACCGCTACTTGCCGCACTCACAATCACAGTAGCGGAAGAAAAAGCACAAAAAATAATACAAACAACCAACATAACGGATACCAATTTTTTCATATTACAATCCTCCTAAAATAAAAAATGCGGCTACCGAAGCAACCGCACAAAAAACGCAAACTCCGATAGTCGCCAAACTAACAAATGTGAAATGGGTGCAACCGCACAACATACATATTGCTGGAATTTGCGTTTTTATCAAATTCAAAACAATATATATGTTCCACCAAAAAAGCGTAATTATTCTTATAAATAAGAAAATACACATGATTTCACGAGATATTAAGTTAGTTTGGCACTATTAGTTTACCACACATCATTTAAAAATGCAATATATATTAAAAAGGAACGATAAGCATATCGTTCCTTTAGTCTTTAAGACGCTTCTTTTAATTCAGTTTGTGCTATACCTTGGGCGGTTTCAAGCATATTTTCGGCAAATATGCCATAACCGCTTGTGCAATCGTTTACAAAAACGTGGGTTACCGCACCTATAAGCTTTCCGTTTTGAATTATCGGGCTTCCCGACATTCCCTGCACAATTCCGCCGGTTTTTTGTAACAACTCATTATCGGTAATTTTGATAACCATATTCTTAATTTTACTTGAATCGTTATGGTACACTTTCTCGATTTTACATTCATAAACCTTTACGCCCTCATCATCAAGCGTTGTCATAATTTGCGCTTTACCGACTTTTACTTCCTGTTTTAGTGCAATTTTCAACGTGCTGACTGCAGTCGATATATTTTCGGTACTGCCGTAAACACCGGTAATATCATTTTCTTTTAGCTCGGCTATTTCACCGCTTGCAAAAACACCTTGCAATTCCCCTGATGTTTTACCGCTTGCCTTTTTAATGCCGACAATTTCGGCGTTAACAAATTCACCACTTTCGAAAGGTACTAACTCACCCGTATCGGTATCACAAATGCCATGTCCCAAACCTGCAACAACATTTAACTCGGGACTAAAAAAGGTCAACGTCCCTATTCCTGCCGAACTATCCCTAATCCAAAGGCCGATTTTATAAGTTTTATCCGATTTTGACAGCACCGGCGTTAACTTGACTGTAAACTCTTTTCCCTCTCGTTTGACAACCAATTCACATGCTTGTCCCTTAATTTTGGAAATTTCATTTTGCATTCCCGTGTTTGACGTCACATTCTTTCCATTAACCGACAAAATCACGTCACCTACCTTAATTCCGCAATTTTTCGCGGGATTTTCAGTGCCGTTTTTGGTTTCAACATCGCTGAAACCGACCACCAAAACGCCCTCGGTATAGACTTTTAACCCAAAAGGTGTACCTAACACCGCAACTTCTGTGGTTTTTGTTTTAGTGACATTAACTGTCTTAACGGGTATGACTCCAAACAACGAAACTTTTGTTTTATATCCGTTCACCGACGTGCTGTTTTTCAGTCCGACCGAAACGTCCATATCAGTTGCCTTACATTCTAAAGGCAGACCATAAAAATTTAGAGACTCCTCTTCGGTAACATAATAATTTTCGGCAATTTTTGTGTCCAAATATCCAACCGCCGAAAGCGACGTTACCGAAAACAAAAGACATATTGAAAACAAAAAATTTGTCAGTTTTTTCATAAATTAATACTCCTTTAATTTCACTTCCCGATTAATGTTCCTCTAAACCGAACTTATATAAATTGAAAAAACTGAACTAACTGTTAAATTAAAGTGAAATTAAATTCCTTTTCGCGAAGCACTGCAAATTTTAACAAATTTTCTCTATTTTTACTTATTTCGGAAAAAATAATTCTGATAAAAGACCTTTTCTTTTTGGCCTTTGCGGAAGATTTTCAAAATTAACTAAAATTGAATCCTCGCCAAAAACTTCAATGGCTTCCCAAGGAATTCTGCAATCGTTTTCCCTGCCCAAAAGCCCAAAACAACGTTTTCGACCGTAAACAATTATACAATTTATTTTACCGTTGCAGGAATCAACCTCAACGTCACCGACCAAACCTAAAATTGTACCGTCTTTTATACATACTACCTGTTTTTCTCGCATTTCTACTAATCTGCAACACATATTATCACCTTTTAAAAGTATTCATTAAATAATATGCCTTTGAGATTTGTCCTTATTAATCATTTTTGATTTTTTCTAAAACACTTTTCTCGATTCGCGACACTTGGGCTTGAGAAATACCGATTTCACGCGAAACTTCCATTTGAGTTTTACCCAACATAAATCTTAAACCTAAAATTTTCTTTTCACGCTCGGTTAACGATTGCATGACGTCTTTAAATGCAATTTCATCAATCCAATCGCTATCGTTACTGCTATCGCCCAATTGGTCGAGTACAAATACCGCATCACCGCCGTCAGAATAAACCGACTCAAAAAGTGACACGGGTTCAACAATACTTTCCAACGCCATTACAACCTGAGATTTCGGCAATTCCAATTCTTTTGCTATTTGCTCAACGGTGGGTTCTTCCTGATTATCAGCAATTAACTTTTCCTTAACCTGCATTGCCTTATAGGCTACATCCTTTATCGAACGGCTAACACGAACTGAGTTGTTATCTCGCAAGTGCCTTCTGATTTCACCGATTATCATGGGCACAGCATAAGTGGAAAATTTTACCTCGTGAACAGGGTCAAAATTATCAATTGCTTTAATAAGACCAATACATCCTATTTGAAAAAGGTCATCCATATTTTCTCCGCGGTTAGTAAATTTTTGGATGACGCTTAAAACCAATCGCAAGTTGCCTTGTATTAATGTTTCACGTGCTTTTTTGTCACCGTTCGCAGAAAGTTTTAGTAATTCCACCTTTTCCTTTTCTTTTAAAATTGGCAGTTTATTAGTGTTGACATTACATATTTCAACCTTATTGTACTGCAAAATTCATCCCTCCGAAAACTTTTGAAAAAAGTATTACCGAAAGTGGATGATAAAATACCGAAAACAGACAATTAAAAATATATTTTACGATGAATAATTTTAAATTTTCTTATTTATCTTATTTTTACAATAAAATAACACCCGAGCAGTTTTCCTACCCGGGTGTTATTATTAATATATTTTATTTCAGTGTGACGTTGGCTTTATAAAGCTCAAATGTTGCATCGTCCAAATCAATGTCAAGAATTTCATTGCAAATAATTTCAAAATCAGTTGCAGAAGCGCTACCGGTAACATTAAACGTGATAGTAAACAATACACCGTTAGATGTTGTGCCCGAAGCATCACCATAAGCAACAGGAATAGCACCGTTAAGGTTTGTGGTTTGCTGAAGCTTAGATGTTACAGAAATAATGCCGTTAGAAATGCTTACAGGTGTAACGTCGGCTTTATCATATTTAATATCAAAATCAAATCCTGAAATACCGCTATTGTTCTTTACACATACCTGTAATGTAACTGTGCTACCCGAACGTGTACCCAAAAGATACAAAGCCGGTTTATTGGTGCTGGGAGCAGTTGGTGTACTAGGCGTACTGGTGTTAGAGCTTGATGTAGTACTTGAAGTGGAGCTGGATGGCTTACTACTTGATGTAGTGCTTGAAGTACTGCTTGAAGGCTTACTGCTTGAAGTACTGCTTGAAGGCTTACTGCTTGATGTACTGCTCGAAGGCTTACTGCTTGATGTACTGCTCGAAGGCTTACTACTTGTATTTGATGGTTTGCTTGTTGTCGATGGCTTGCTACTTGTAGTGTTACTTGAACTGTCCGATGAAGCGGTACTTGAAGCGTTGGACGAGGTTACATCCGACGGAGTATCACTCGAAGCATCAACACTGCCATTTTCGGACGAGACATCGCTTACCGAACTTCCTTGAGAGGAAACATTTGCGGATACACTTTGAGTCCCACTATTGCCGTTGTCACCGCCACAGCCTGCGACTACAAATACAACAGCCACAACAATAATAAGCATTTTAATTAACTTACCCATTTTAAAGACCTCCTAAAAATGTCTTCTTAATTTAATAAAATAGTACCTTTGTCTATTATAAACTAAATATCACTTAAAGTAAAGGGGTACATTCAAATTTTACAATACCTTTAACAACAAAATGCCGAATTTTACAATAAAAAGCCTTGCGCTGACTTAAAATTTAGCATACGGCTTTATATAAATATTACTTCAAAACATCAAGAAGTGCATTTACCTTATCGGTGTTTTCCCACTTAACGCCTAATTCCTCACGGCCTAAGTGACCGTAAGCCGAAAGTCCGGAATAAATCGGCTTTCTCATATCGAATGTATCAATAATTGCCGCCGGACGAAGGTCAAATACCTTATTTACTGCATCAGCAATCTGCTCGTCGGAATATTTACCGGTGCCAAATGTATCAACCATAACCGAAACCGGCTTGGCAACGCCGATAGCGTAAGCTAGTTCAACCTCACATTTGGAAGCAATCTTTGCGGCAACAATGTTCTTTGCAACATAACGTGCGGCATACGCTCCAGAACGGTCAACCTTTGTGGGGTCTTTACCACTGAAAGCACCGCCGCCGTGACGTGCATAGCCACCGTAGGTATCAACGATAATTTTACGTCCGGTAAGACCGGTATCACCCTGCGGTCCGCCAACAACAAAGCGTCCTGTGGGGTTTATGTAGATTTTGGTATTTTCATCCATAAATTCGGCAGGGATAATTGCCTTAATAACCTTTTCAAGAACATCGGCACGTAAAGTATCCAACGAAACATCGGCACTATGCTGACTTGAAACTACAACTGCCTCTACTCTTGAGGGCTTGCCGTCAACATACTCGACAGTAACCTGAGTTTTACCGTCAGGGCACAAATACTCTAAAGTACCGTCTTCACGGACTTTGGTCAACTGTTTTGCGAGTTTATGTGCTAGCGAAATCGGCAACGGCATAAGTTCGGGAGTTTCGTCGCAAGCAAAACCGAACATCATACCCTGGTCGCCTGCACCGTTAAGGTTATATTTATCCTCTTCGCCCGATTTTAACTCTAACGATTTATCAACGCCTAACGCAATATCGGGAGATTGCTCATCAATAGCGGTCATAACGGCACATGTATTACCGTCAAAGCCTTTTGACGGATGGTTATAACCGATTTTGCAAACTGTCTCGCGGACGATTTTCGGAATATCTACCTTTGCAGTTGTTGTGATTTCACCCATAACGGTGACAGAGCCTGTGGTACAGAATGTCTCACAAGCAACGCGAGCCATAGGGTCTTGAGCAATAATAGCGTCTAAAACTGCATCTGATACACTATCCGAAACTTTGTCAGGATGACCTGCAGTAACTGACTCGGACGTAAATAAAAACTTACCCATAATTCATTCTCCTTTATATTAAAACTTAAATTAACAAAAACAAAACCTGCCCGAAAGAGCAGGTTTGAAAAATCTCATCTTTCGGTAAAATACCGCCGGATTTAGCACCTTGAAATTAATCAGGTTGCCGGGCTTCTAAGGGCCGGTCCCTCAGCCACTCTTGATAAGTGAATATTAAATTTTGCAAATGTATTGTACCATAAATTTAGAATTTGTCAATAGTAAATTCTAAAATTCGACACTTCCATTTAATACAAAAATAAATATAAGTACGGAAACAGCGGCAACTACAAGACACGAAAGCATTAAAATAACCGTTCTCAAGCCATTACCCTCTACCCTTTGTTTTCTCGCGATTAATCCTAATCCACCAAACGCTTTTGTGACAGGTTTGTAAATAAGTAACGTCAAAGACGCGTTGATTACCGATTTTATAAGGTTAAACGGCAGTAAGACACTAGGGATTAACTCTATTACCGCAGACCTGTCAACACCCATATAAAAAGGCGTTATAAGTAGGTTTGCCAAAAGCATTACGGCAGTTACCGATAAAACCGAAGCAATACCTGAAAAAATAGCGCCCGAAAATGTACGGCGGTATTTATATATAAATCCGCCCACAACCGAAAATGCCGCACTTGATAAAAAGTTCATTATAAGTCCATAAACACCGGTATCCGAAAAGGTTACAAACTCGGTCAAAGCAACAATGAATGCACTAAAAAGTCCGGCTAACGGCCCATACATTAAGCCTGATACGGCAATTATGGCATCCTTAAAATCAAAGGTTAAGAACATAACCTTAAAATGCAATAAAAAAGTGCACAGATAAGCCAACGCACATAACACACCGATAACTGCTATTCTTTTGACATCAATTTTTGTGCTACGCATAAAAACACCTCAAAAATAAAAAAATCCGCCTTGAAACACAAGGCGGGAATATGTAATTATAACGAAATACGCTATAACTTTCTTCTTTCATCCGGACTGTACCGTCGGCTTCGGAATCACACCGAATCAACCAAATAGGCTTGTGGGCTTTACCACCGGTGGGGACTTGCACCCCGCCTTGAAGAAATATTAAATTTACGTAAATATTATATTCTCAGCAAACTATAATGTCAAGCCGTATTTATAAATATAATAAACAATGAAACATTGTAGAACAATAATCAACGGAATTCCTACCATAAATTTTGCTTTTTTGGTTTTATGGCGAATTAAATTCATTGTAAAAAGCATCACAACGCTTCCGCCTAAAAATGATAAAAGCAAAAGAGTTTTTTCGGGCACACGCCAACCGTGGCTTTTGGCGCTTAACTTGTCAAAAACAGTGACTATAACCGAAATCAAGGAAATTATTGACAGATATAGCAAAATTATTATATCGAATTTTGTCATTTTACCACCGATTTATGTGAATTTAGTGTTGTTATTTTAAAGTAATTATAATATAATTATATATGAATTTCAAGTGGCATTAACGAAAGGAAAGTACATTTGGAAAATTTCAATTCTAACAACTCAAAACGCACAATTATAACAATTGTTATTTCTATTATTGTAATTATGTGTACTGTTGCTGTGGGTATTATTGGAATTTTAAGTCCCGAAACATTTAAAAACAGTTCGAGCGACTCGAGTGACACGATTGCCTCTGTTGGCAGTTCATCTGAAAATGAATCTATTACCGAGAGTTCCAATATTATGTCAACCGATAGTTCTGTTTCTTCGGCTGAATCTTCAAGCAATATTTCATCTGTTGATTCTTCGATAGAAAGTTCATCAAGCGGACAAACTTCGTCCGAGGTAACTTCTTCAAAAGTAAACAGTTCATCGGTTTCAAGCACACCGTCCGTAAATGTGTCATCGGGAGTTGTAACACCCCCTATAACCAATAAAACCTTCACTTCAGCAATGTGGTACTCATACGGTTCGGATATGAACTTTAAAAATTTAACCGAACAACAGTTTAAAAATAAAATAGATAAAATGTTTGATGATGCAGTTGATTTAGGTAACGATGCCGTTATCTGTCAGGTTCGTCCATTTGCCGATGCTTATTATAAGTCAAGTCTTTTCCCGTGGAGTTCGTATATCACGGGTACTCAAGGCAAAAACCCGGGTTATGACCCCATGGCGTATATGATAGAAGCCGCACATAAAAGAGGTTTGCAGTTTCACGCTTGGTTAAACCCTTACAGAATTTCTACAAGTACTACAAATCCAAACAATTTATCCTCTGACCACATTGCAAGAAAATGGTGGAACGACGAAAGTACAAAACGCCGAGTTTTAGTATCGGGCAACGGGTTATATTTTAATCCTACGATACCCGAATGTCAAAAACTGATTATTGACGGCGTAAAAGAAATCGTAAACAACTATAACGTTGACGGTATACATATTGACGACTACTTCTACCCTACAACCGATTTATCCTTTGACAATGTTGAGTATTCTAAATACAAGTCAGACGGCGGAAATTTAAGTCAAGCCGAATGGCGCAGAGCCAACGTCAGCGTATTGGTTCAGGGTATGTATCAGGCAACACACTCAAAATCGGGTGTTGTTTTCGGCGTCAGTCCCTCATACAACTTTGACGTAAATTATAACGAACAGTATGCCGATTTGAAATACTGGATGAAAACGGCAGGATACATAGATTACATCGTACCGCAAATTTATTTTGGATATAACCACTCAAACAGTAAAGCAAAATACTCAAACTGCTTGAACACTTGGGTATCCACACCGAAATTAAACAGTGTAAAATTATATATCGGTTTAGGCGCATATAAAATAGGTTATGCAACCGACGGCGGTTCTTCGGAATGGACAACCGACAAAGAACTTTTAGCAAAACAAGCAATTGACGCTAATATGAAAGGTGCAGACGGCATATTTATATTCAATTATTCTACCCTTTTTGCTGACACAAACCTGGCAAAAACACAAAGAGAAAATTTAAAAAAAGCATTAAAATCTTTTAATTAAAATCAAAAGGTTGGTATTATTTTGGTGAATTCAATCAGACATCACTTGAGAGCGATAATTCCCGTTCTTTTGGTGATAACAATCATCATCACATCGGCTTCGGTCGGACTGATTTCAATATTTAAAAATGACGGAAGTTCAACCCAAGCCGGTAATTCGGTGAGTTCAACTCCCGACCTTCAGCCGCTCACTCCCGAGCCGGTTGAAAAAAAGCCGATAAAGGAATTCAAAAGCCTTTCGGTTGCACCTTTAAGAGATTTCTTCTTAGAGGGCCAAACCGAAAATGAGGCGTGCGAACAGATTGACAAAATAGTTGAAACCGCCAATGCCGACGGGTTTGACACTTTGGAAATCACGCTAAATTACAAAGATACACTAATATATTTGGCTGAAAACTCTGATGATTTTGAAAGCAATTTGTTGGCTTATTTTTCAATTGCCGCAAAACGCAGAGGTTTAAAGGTTATTGCTTCTATTGACTTATCTGCTTTGGCTAAAAAACATATCGCAGATAAAAATGACATTGATAATATTTCAAAAATGCTTATCCATTCGTCATTGGGCGAATACTGTGACACCGTAATCTTCAAAAACTGCTTTGTTACAACCGAACAAATTCCCGAAAGCGAATATTTGAGTTTACCGGGCGATGCAACCTCTTATGAGGATTATTTAAACAACCGTTTAATTGAGGCTTTAAGAGAATATTATTTTGCAGTTGCAAAATCTAAAGCAGAAATGGCTGTCGGCATTGAAATCAATGAAAGTAATCTACCTGAAAACGCCGTTTTCAATGCAAAACTGCTCTTTGAAAACAGCATTGCAGACTTTGCAATGCTTTATAACCCCTACTCTACCGAAATTGAAGACAAAAACTTTACTACATATTATGAAACTGTCAGAAATGAATTAGGGTTAGAATACAGTGAACTTCATTGCAAATTGGCTTATGACAAAATCGGCAGTAAAGAAACGGGTTGGAAACAAACTGACCAGATTTTAAGTCAATTAAAAGTGCTTGATTCACTTGATGTTAACGGCTTTACGTTTGACAGTTACACTTCTTACGCTAACGATAAAACCGAAAGCCGTCAAGTTATCAAAAAATACTTTGCCAACCTTATTACAGAAGACTATATTTTAAGAGAATTAAGTGTTTCTAAGCCTAAAAAGACCACATTTACTACCAATGATAAGACAGTACTATTAATGGGCGCTTCTGACCCTGAGTTTTCTTTAAAACTTGACAGTGAAGAATTAGAACGTTCAGAATTAGGTTATTTTTCACTTGATTTAGAGTTAAAAGACGGATTAAACACCTTTAAATTAGAACACAAAGGCGTTACCAAAACATATAAAATCACATTTGACCGCATTATTATTAAAGAATTATTCCCATCTAAAAAGCAAGAACTCCCAAGCCGTTCAACTTTGGCTGTAAGTTGTACTGCTCTTTCAGGCAGTACCGTTACCGCAACACTTGGCGATATTTCGGTAACCTTAACAGAAGAACCGATAGTTGACGGGAATGGTATTGTTGACCCCGAATTCAGTACATATTCCGGTGAAATTCAGTTGCCGACAGTCTATGATGAGAACAAAACTCTAGGTAAAATCACCTTTAAAGCAACCTCACAATACGGAACGGAATCCAAGAAAAGTGAAAATATTATTGTGTTAAAAGAAGACCGTCCTGTGTCCTCGGAAACAGGCTCAAACGGTGTCGGCTCGGGTTCTACAAATGCACCCGGTGGCGGTTCAGCCTGGGAGAAACCTCAAGGCGGAAAATATATTGATGTAGGCACCGGTTATATTGCGGAAATTGTAAACTATCAGGCAGAAATGTTTGATGCAAATGCGAAAAGTGACTATTCAAGACCTACAAACAACTATCTTCCCAAAGGTACGGTTGATTACTGTGCTTCATCAATCATTTCAACTTCCGGCGGACAGATGAGAAACCTTCGATACGGAAAAATGACCTATTCGAGTGCAAGTACGTTGAAATATTATACCGGCACCCTGCCCGACCACAACACAGTTAATTTTGCTTCTATTATAAACACCGGCAGACATACCGAGTTAACGTTGGACACACTTTGGAAAGCGCCATTCTATTTTGACATTGCACCGCAAACCTATCCCAACAACAAACCCAACGAGCGTAACTATACCATTACTTCTGCGACCTACGCTTATATTGATATTACCTTCTGCTATACAACTTTGGTTAGCGGTGATATTACAATTCCAAGTGATAACCCTATCTTCTCAAGAGCAGAATGGTTTAAAAATACGTCAGACTACACTTTAAGACTATATCTTAAAAAAGTCGGTAAATTCTACGGCTGGAGTTCTGAATACAACGAAAAAAACCAGTTAGTATTCAAATTCTTAAACCCTGCCAAAATCTCCGCCGCTAATAACTCCTACGGCTACCGACTTGACGGTGTTGTAATTCTTATCGACGTCGGTCACGGTGGCAGTGACGAAGGTGCTCACGGATTCAACTCAAAATATCCCGAGGCTGTGCTAAACCTCATACTTGCAAAAATGCTTAAAGCAGAGTTAGAGTCAATCGGTGCTACCGTTTATATGACTCGCGAGGATGACGAAACCGAAGATGACGCCAACGCCAAACGACTGCAACTGCGAAGTATTAAGCCGGACTTCTGCATTTCAATACACCGAAATGCCAGTGGCTCGGCAGCGCAAGGATTTATGACCTATCACTTCTATCCTTATTCCTCTGATGCAGCAAAACTTGTTTATAAGGCGACCGAGGATGCAAAGCTTTACAAAAAGGATAAGTGGTACGGCACGAAGTGGCACGTTTATTATATGGGCCGTATGTCAGACTGTCCTGTTGTACTAACCGAAAACGGATTTATGACCAATAAAACCGAATACGAGGATATGATTAAACCTGAATTCAACCAAAAATGTGCCGTAGCACTCGCTAAAGGTATTGTTGATTACTTTAAATCTATCCAATAACACAATAACACCCCAAGGACCACTTGGGGTGTTAGTTTTAAATATACGACCTTTCCATTTCTTTTTTAAGACGTGCAATTATACGTTTTTCAAGGCGGGAAATATACGACTGTGAAATACCTAAAATATCGGCAACCTGCTTTTGAGTATGCTCGTTTTGTCCGTTAAGCCCGAACCGCATACTCATAATTTCACGTTCGCGGTCGTTTAATTTTGAAATATGTAAATTTAAAAGCCTTTTCTCGTCCTCTTGTTCAACTCTGCCACCTACCTCGTTACCGTCACTTCCCAAAACATCCGATAACAAAAGTTCATTACCGTCCCAATCAACGTTTAACGGTTCGTCAATTGATATTTCAGTCTTTAAAACGGTAGTCTTTCTGATATACATCAAAATCTCGTTCTCAATGCATCGGGACGCGTAGGTTGCAAGTTTTATATTACGCTCGGGACAAAAGGTATTAACCGCCTTTATAAGCCCGATTGTACCTATTGAAATTAAATCTTCGGTACTTGCCCCTGCCGCATCAAATTTCCGCGCTATATAAACAACAAGCCTTAAATTATGTACTATCAGCTTTTCTCTTGCTTCTGCCTCTTTTTCGGTATTAAATTGATTTAAAACCTCTTGCTCTTCTTCGGGCGTCATGGGTGCGGGCAAAGTTTCAGGTCCGTTTATGTAAAAGGAAGTATTAACAAGACCCCATTTTTTGAGCAAATTTTTTATTATAAGGCTTAATTTTGTGCTGATAATTTTCATAATAACTCCTTTAAAAATTCAATACTGTCGGTGACACCACTACTGAATAGTCATCTCCCAGGTTTCCGTCACTGATTACTGCTATGGGATTTAAAATGTTAAACGTTCTCTTTTTATATGTAATCTTCATTTTGTCAATTTTCACAGCAGGCAAAATACTCTCACCCGATACGGTTTTGATAGGTATTAAGCGGAAAAACCGTTTTAAATCGTCTTCAGGTGGCTCTAATGAAATCATTAGAGATGTATTACCTACGCCAAACAGTGACTCTGCAGTCGGCTTGTCAATTATTACAATTTCGCTGTTGCCGAAACTATCGGTAAGCGTATGTCCCGTATCAAGCATTGCCGTAGTTCCTACCGATTGTTTATTGAAAGTCAGATTAACTGCAATTCTCTCAGCTGAATCTGCCTCGCGTCCCGTAATTTTTTTGATAATGGTTATAACAACGTAAAAGACAAATGAAAACGTAATAAGCAACAACGGTGAAATATCAAAATATACAATACCGTTGTTTATCGACATATTTTGCGGTTTGAAAAGCATCCAAATTCCAATCATTCCGCCGGCATATATAAACGATACACCGTAAAAAACAAAAGTACATCTCAAAAATCTGCGAACATTCTTAAAGCCAAAGGCCGTCAAGACCGCGGTTAAAGATGCCGACAAGCGCAATAACAACCCTAACCAAAACCCTAACGGAGGCAGAAAAATATAGAGTGAAAACAACGCCGAAAGTAATGATGCTACAATCTTTCGCCACAACTTAACATTGATTTTGGTTAAAACACAGGTGGCGTTTAATATTATAAAATCGACTACCGTATTTAAGAAAATCAAAATATCAACATAGACAATCATCAAACCACCACCTTTAAAACTATTATAGACTTTATGATAGGTCGAAATTTGTCATACTACGGTAGGTCCGAAAATATTTATTTAATAAAAAAATAATAGAACTGTAGCAACCGTTAAAGCAAATGCGATACACCCTGCCACAGTGAAAATTTTTATTTTACGGGTTTTCTTTTTCTTTTCTTCTGTATATCTTAAATACCCCATTTTAGCCGTTTTCGGTTGTGGTTCAAAATACGAATGAATAATTTTCTTTGCCTCGTTTTCCAGTAGTTTGTTATCAAAATCGGTATCATCTTTCACAAAAAACAAAGCTTTTTCAAAATAATCGCTATCGGTATCGTTGACCTCAATAATTCGCTTATTTACACCTCTTAACATACGTTTTCTCCTTAAATTTTTAATCGTGTAAATATTTTTGACAGATAAATTGTAACTCAAACTTTGTCAAGGAAAATTTTTGAAATTTTTAAAAATAATACGCTTTGTAACCTATGGTTTACATAAATTTTGTGGATAACTATGTGGAAAAGTCGAAAATGTGTTGATTCTATGGCACTTTTCTACTAAAGTTTACATATTTTGCGTAATTATGTAACTATACAAAATGTATATGCAACCAATTTTTACTTGACAAATAGTAATTGTCAAGTTACCAAAAATATTGTATAATTACCTTGAAAGAAGTGAGTTTTTATATGATTAAATACAGTCCCAAAGCCACTCAAAACGGCAACAACGTTGAAATCACAGGCGTTAAACATTTTGGTTTACAAGAAACCTTTGATTGCGGGCAAGCTTTTCGTTGGCAAGAGTTTGATGAAAACTCTTGGATTGGTATTGCTCACGGCAGAAAACTGCGTGTAGGCTTAAATAACGGCATAATTACGCTATATGACTGCGCATTAGATGAATATGAGAAAATTTGGCGTAATTATCTTGATATCGACCGCGACTACGGAAAAATTATTGATATAATTTCCGAAAACGAGGTGTTAAAAAGCGCTGCGGCGGAAAACTGTGGCATTAGGATATTACGTCAGGACAAATGGGAAACACTTTGCTCTTTTATCATTTCGCAAAACAATAACATTCCGCGTATAAAAGGTATTGTTGAACGGCTTTGCGAAAACTTTGGTGATGCATTAGAATGCGGTGGATATACATTCCCTACTGCCGAAATAATAGCAAAATTGGAGCCTGAAGACTTAGCACCAATCCGTTCAGGCTTTAGAGCAAGATACATTATCGACGGTGCAAGAAAGTATTTGAATGGTGAAATTGACCTTGATATAATTGAAACCGCAGATATTGATACTGCCCGTTCCGAGCTTATGAAAATCACCGGTGTCGGCGTAAAAGTAGCCGACTGTACGTTGCTTTTCGGTTTTAACCGAATTGACGCATTACCAAAAGACGTTTGGATAAAGCGTGCAATTGAGGAATACTTTAACGGCGCGTTCCCCGAATGTGCAAAAGGCTACGAGGGCATCGCACAACAATATTTATTTAATTATATACGATTGAAAAACACATAAGAAAAGCCGAGGCTATTGATTGTACTCTTAAGGATAATTTTCTTGAACATTAAAAAAGGTGTGTGCAACCGAAGTTACACACACCGAAAAACGCGGAACTTCGTTTTGCTACCACACAAAATTCCGACACTTCACAGAAGATGCGAAAATAGAAGTCCGCATTTTTACCTAAATAAAAATACAACTTCTGCAAAATGTCATATTGAATTTTGTGTGGTGAATATATTATAACATAACCTTCCTAAAATGTAAAGATAATCTATATAATTTTTGAGACTGGTAAAAGCACTTAAAAACTTCGCGTCCTCGACTGTTCGTAATAAAGACAAAAAGCTGTGTAGAAATTTTCTACACAGCTTTTTATTTTATAACCTATTCAACTTCCCTTGTGGTTAAAAATGCTACTGTACGTTCGACCGAATCTTTGGAGTTACCCCAATCCTCGTTACCATTACTGCGATAGTCAAACATATCGGAAAAATGTTGTAAATCGTTTGCCAGTTCTACCAAATAGTCCTCACAAAGCTTTTCGGTGATTTTAATAAACTCTTTACGGTTTTTCTTGGAAATATTATCGGACGCTGCAACTAAATCCTTACAATGTTCCAAACAAATATGCGGTTGCTCGGAATAAAGATTTCTGAACTCTTTTTCCTTTTCCCAAAGCAAGCACACGTTAGCAACAATATGCTCCATATTGCGATTAAGCTTATTGCAAACAAAACAACTTTTCTGCCTTACCTCACCTTTTTTGAGTTTGGCTGATTTTGAGACACCGTCAGATGCTATTTGAGCTAAATGGCTTTTGAGCATCAAAGCAATGGTCAATTTCTTACTGTTTTTAAGCATTTGACCGTAATGGTGACGGCAAAATCCGACCTTATTTGTTTCAATGCGAACATCAGGTTCCATCATAGCGGCACCTGTTATATAGGTTACCGAGCGTTCTTCCAACATATTACGAAGTCGGCACACGGGACAACCCTCTTTAGGCTCGAACACATCACTTATCGGAATACTCGTAATATCGTCACGCATCCAATTCACCTCAAATATCGTTTTTGATTAAGTCCTCATAGGTTTCACGCTTAATAATAACCCTTGACTCACCGTTATTAACCATAACGCCGGCAGGACGGCACAAACGGTTATAGTTGCTTGCCATTGAGTAGTTATATGCACCCGTAGTAAGCACGGCTAAAATATCACCGACCGCTGGTGTCTGCATCGGTGCGTTTTCCTGAATCAAATCACCGCTTTCGCAACATTTACCGGCAACTGTGCCAATAAAACTTTTCGGCTCTTTATACTTATTAGCAATCTCAATATCGTATTCAGCCTGATACAAAGCATAACGGGGGTTATCCGCCATACCGCCGTCTATTGCAACATAAGTGCGGACATCTTTGATAGTCTTAACTGCACCGACAGTATAAAGTGTCAACCCTGCCTCACCGACAATTGAACGTCCCGGCTCGATAAAGATTTTCGGCATTGGGAAATCCAACTCTTTGGAAACCTTTTTAAGTGTTTCGGACACCTTTTCCATGAACACCTTAAAAGGCAAAGCATCGTCACTCTCAACATACTTTACACCGAAGCCGCCGCCTAAATCGAGTTCACCGACGGCAATTCCGCTTTTTTTGCGGAAATCATTCATAAAGTTTAACATTATAACTGCGGCATCGCAAAACGGCTCTGTTTCAAAAATCTGCGAACCGATATGACAGTCAAAACCGCAGAGATTTATGTTTTCACATTTCGTAGTTTTTATGGCTATCTCCATGGCCTCACCGTTTTCGAGGGCAAAACCGAACTTTGAGTCAATCTGACCCGTACGGATATAATCGTGTGTATGACAGTCAACACCCGGTTTTATGCGAAGCAATACATTAGCCTTAATATTAAGTTTTTTAGCGATTTTTTCGATTGTTTCAAGTTCGGTTACGTTATCGACAATAATACGTCCCACACCGTTACTTAAAGCGTATTCTAATTCATCGGGCGTTTTATTATTGCCATGGAACATTATATTTTCAGGGTTAAATCCTACCGACAAAGCGGTATAAAGTTCACCGCCTGAAACAACGTCGCAACCCAAACCCTCACTCGCTACAATGCGGTACATTTCCTTACAAGAAAAGGCTTTACTTGCAAACATTGCCATTCCGTTACCGCCGTAAAACTCATCAATAGACGCTTTAAACTCACGGCAGTTTTTTCTTATATGTACCTCATCAAAAACATAAAGCGGTGTGCCGTACTGCTTTGCCAATTCAACACAATCGGCATTACCAAAGGTCATATTCCCTTTAGCGTTTATTCCCACGCTTTCACTAATCATTTATCATCCCTCTTTACTATGCCTCATTTATCTCATCAAGAATACTTCTGATTGTATCGGCACCCTCGCCATTTTCAGCAGAAAACGGTATCATAGGCACATCCGACACAAAGGACATTTCAGCCTTTAACATTTCCATATTCTTTTCACGTTCTTTGGTCTTTAATTTATCAACCTTTGTAAGCACAATGACAAACGGAAAACCGTTATCCTTCAAAAAGTGAAGCATATCAATGTCATCTTTAGTAGGCTTGTGGCGGGCATCAATCAACTGAAAAACAACCCTGATATCACGGTTGCTTGAAAAATAGCCCTCCATAAGTTCGCCCCAACGCTGACGCTCTTCAAATGAAACTTTGGCAAAGCCGTAACCCGGCAAATCAGCAAGACGAATATTTTCACATTTAAAGAAGTTTACCGTCGCGGTTTTACCCGGCTTATTACTTGTTCTCGCAAAGGATTTTCGGTTAAAAACCTTATTAATTAGCGAAGATTTTCCAACATTACTGTGACCGGAAAAGCAAACTTCAGGCATATTTGACGGAATAAGACCCTTTGCCGTACCGCAAGAAGTCTCAAACTCGGCTTTGTTGTAGTTCATTATGTTTCACCTCTTAGTTGTGAACTGTTGTCATATTATTCTGTTTTACAGACAAACTATAAAGCATTGACGGGGTCTGTTCTTTAACTTCGGGCATTGAAACCAGTGCTTCCGGCAAAAGTTCGTCAATTGTTTCAACTGCCTTGAACTCTACATTTTCCTTGACGATATCGTCAACCTCGTCTAAATTAGGCAGGTTTTCGATAGGAATAAACACCTTTTTAATTCCGTTACGGTATGCCGCCATAGACTTCTCTTTAAGTCCTCCAATCGGCATAACGTGACCGCGTAAGGTAACCTCGCCCGTCATGGCAACGTCACGGCGTACAGGCGTTCCCGTCAAAGCCGAAACAATAGCGGTAACCATTGTAACACCTGCCGACGGACCGTCTTTCGGCACTGCGGCTTCAGGTGCATGGATATGAATGTCTAAATTTTTGTAAAATTCCTTATCAATACCGAACATATCGGCACGGCTTCTGACGCAAGTGATTGCTGTATGAGCCGATTCCTTCATAACGTCACCCAACGAACCGGTTAATTCTAATTTACCAGTACCGGGTACACAAGCAACCTCCATTTGAAGCAGTTCACCGCCAACACTTGTCCAAGCCAAACCGTTAACCAAACCGATTTCGTCCTTCTTCTGCAACACATCAGGTTTGTACTTTTCAGTGCCAAGCATTTCGTGAAGTGTGGCAACCGTTACCTTTACCTTATCCTCACCCGAAACGATTTTTGCGGCAGCCTTACGGCAGATTTTCGCAATAGTTCGGTCAAGACGGCGAACGCCTGCCTCACGGGTATAAGCATCAATCAACTTATATAATGCTTCATCTGTGAACTTCAACTGCGTTGCAGTTAAACCAACCGCTTTAATCTGTTTCTTTACAAGATGCTGTTTTGCAATTTGGAACTTTTCCTCACGGGTATAACTGCCAAGTTCAATCAATTCCATTCTGTCAAGCAACGGTCCCGGAATTTCGCTAGCATCGTTAGCGGTTGTGATAAACAGTGTACGGCTTAAATCAAACGGCATATCGACATAATGGTCGAAGAAAGTACCGTTTTGCTCGCTATCCAAAATTTCAAGCATAGCAGAAGACGGGTCGCCCTTATAAGATGAACCTAATTTATCAATTTCATCAAGCAAAATTACGGCATTTGAACTGCCTGCCTGCTTTACTGCGTTGATAATTCTACCCGGCATTGCACCGATGTAGGTTTTACGGTGACCGCGGATTTCAGCCTCATCACCGACACCGCCTAAAGCCACTCGGGCATATTTTCTGCCCATACATTCGGCAACCGACTTTACAATTGAGGTTTTACCGACACCCGGAGGGCCAACAAGGCAGATAATCTGTCCCTTAACCTCGGGAACGAGAGTATGTACAGCCAAAAGTTCAATAATACGTTCTTTAACCTTTTTAAGACCGTAATGCTCGCGGTCGAGGATTTTTTGAGATTTATTTAAATCAATCTTACCCTCGGTATAAACACCCCAAGGCAATTTTAAGCAAGTGTCAATATAGTTGAGTACCACTGTTGCCTCGTGCGAGCCTGAGGGCATCTTCTGATACCTGTCAACCTCTTCGCGAAGTCTTTTCTTGACCTCATCAGACGCCTTTAATTCGCTTATTTGACGGTAATATTTTTCGCACTCTTCTTCAGGGCCTTCATTTCCGTAAAGTTCCTCGTTTATAACCTTTAATTGCTCGCGAAGATAATATTCACGCTGATTTTGGTCGATATTTCCCCTGACCTTTTCGTTGATTTTAGCGTCTATCGCCATAATCTCTTTTTCACGTTTCAGTAAGGTTATAACCAACTTCAAACGCTTTTTGGGGTCAAGTTGTTCTAAAATATACTGTTTATCGTCGTAATCAACGGGCAAATTATGGGTAATAAAGTCAGCCAAATGACCGATATCGTCACTAGCCACTACTTCCATAATCACATCAGGTGCGATTTTAGGCACGGTATGAGCATAACTATCAAAGGCAGATTTTGCATTACGCAAAAGAGCCTCGTTATATACTTCTCTACCCTTAATCGGCTCATCATCAAGACGCACAATATCGGAATAAAGCGCAGGTTCCATATTGGTAACACGCTTTAATTCGGCACGGTAGCAACCTTCGACTAAAACGCGGACAACATCACCCTGAACGCGAGCAATCTGTCTGATTTTAGCCACACAACCGATTGTGTAAAGGTCACTTTCCAACGGTTCTTCAACAGTAATATCACGTTGAGTAACCAAGAAAATACGGCGGTTTGACGCCATTGCTATATTAAGTGCCTCAATTGATTTTTTGCGTACAACATCAAAATGAACAACGGTTTTAGGGTAAACAACAATACCTCTTAACGCCATTGTAGGTATATTAAATTGGGGTTCAATATTTGTTTGCATTAAGTTAATACATCCTTTTGAATATTAGTTATGTAATTATACTATAACACCAACGATTTTGCAACTAAATAGTTTTAATTTTTACTTTTTGGAAATATTTTTATAAAACTAAAATTAAATCCCCTGCTTTTAAAAAAATTAAGCAGAGGATTTTTATTTTATTTCGATATTTTGCTGATTAACTCTCTGTGCAAGTCCCAAAGTTTTTGAGAAAGGTCAACGTAATATTTATGCGGTTTTTCAAAGCGCTGAACTTCCTCCCATAATGACTCAACCTGCTGTTCACGGTAGTCACGAATTTCGGTAGCATTGGGGCACTTATATATAAGCTCTCCGTTTTTGAAAATCGGCACCTGCAATGGTCTTGCAATAAAGTCGTAGACCACCTTACGCTTCCAAGTGAACTCGGGGTCGAAAATTTCGTAATCCTTGGTATCGTCAATAACTTCATCGTGTAAAGTTATAACGTCGGCAATCGCTTTGCCGCTATCTCTGTCAAACAGTCTCCACGACTGCTTGAAACCGGGCAATGTAATCTTTGAGGTATTTTCACTTAACTTAATACGCGGAATAATATTGCCGTCCTTATCCTCAACACCCGAAAGTTTGTAAACTCCACCGAATACCGCCTCACTCGATGCGGTAATCAAACGCTCACCAACACCGAACATATCGACTTTAGCACCCTGCATAAGCATATCGCAAATGAGATACTCGTCCAACGCGTTGGAAACACAGATAGCACAGTCAGGATAACCTGCGTCGTCAAGCATTTTTCTTGCTCGTTTTGAAAGATAGGTTATATCTCCACTGTCAATTCTGATGCCTAAAGGACGTTTTCCCTGAGGTTTTAACACCTCATCTGCAACCTTTATGACATTGGGGATACCCGACTTTAAGGTGTCATAAGTATCAACCAAGAACAAACTTTTTTCACCGTAAACTTCGGCATAGGCTTTGAACGCTTCATACTCCGAGTCAAAAAGTTGAATCCAACTATGAGCCATTGTGCCCGAAACAGGGATATTGAAATCCTTACCCGCTTTAACACATGATGTGCCGACACACCCGCCGATATAAGCCGCCCTTGCTCCCAGAACCGAAGCGTCTGCACCGTGAGCGCGTCTTGCACCGAACTCCATAACAGCTCTGCCTTGAGCAGCACGGACAATACGGTTTGCTTTTGTTGCAATAAGCGACTGATGATTAACAGTCAGCAACACTAAAGTTTCAATTAAAAACAACTGAATAATCGGTCCGCGTACGGTAACAATCGGCTCTTTTGGCAAAATTGGTGTACCTTCAGGCACTGCCCACATATCACAAGTGAATTTAAAGTTTTCCAAATACTCTAAAAACTTATCGTCAAAGAGATTTTGCGACCTCATATATTCAATATCAGCCTTGGTAAAAGAAAGACCTTTAAGCTCATTTATAAGCTGATTTAAGCCTGCCATAATGGCAAAGCCACCGTCATCAGGCACACGACGGAAGAACATATCAAAATAAGCTATTGTATCCTCGTGACCTTTTAAAATAGCGCCGTTTGCCATGGTAGACTCATAAAAGTCCATAAGCATTGCGTGATTAATCATAGTCTTTCTCCTTTTTTTAAACTTACTTAAAGTACATATTAAGGTCGCACTTAATCATACCGTTATAGAGTTTACGCTTTTTATCGGGTTTTGTGCCGAAAAACTTTTCAAACTCATCATGCGGACTGATAACGTAATACTTTTTACCTGCCTCACGAACGAAAACCTTACCCATAACGCCGTAAAGTTCCTCTGCGGCACGTATATCAAGCAATCTCTCACCATAAGGAGGATTGGTTATAACGAGCGTTCTGCCCTCGGGCAGTTTAAAATCACGAACATCTCGAACCTCAGCGGTAACGTACTTTTCAACACCTGCTTTTTTAGCATTTTCAAGTGTCAATTTTACACATTCGGGGTCGATATCATAGCCGTGTGCCTCAAACTCAATATTAGGTAAAATTCTATCCATAGCGGCGGCTCTTTGCTCACGCCAAACACTTTCGGGGATAAACGAAAAACGCTCTGCGGCAAAATGCTGTCTTAAACCTGGGGCTTGTTTTTTAGCCATTAACGCAGCTTCAATGAGAATTGTACCGCTGCCGCAAAACGGGTCATAAATCTTGGTATCAGGGTAAATACGAGCCAAATCACACATTGCGGCAGCCAATGTTTCCTTAATAGGTGCAGCATTAGAAGTTGCTCTATACCCTCTTTTATGAAGACCGTGACCGGTTGTATCAAGCATAATAGTCACTTGGTCTTTCATAATCGAAAACTGAATTTGGTGAACAGGTCCCGTTTCCTCAAACCAATTGGTTTTGTAAACCGATTTCAGTCGCTCAACACAAGCCTTTTTGATAATCGACTGGCAATCAGGGATACTGTGAAGTTGTGAATTTAAACTCCAACCCTTAACCGGAAAAGCATCCTTAACCGAGATGTAATTTTCAAGCGGTATTGCCTTTACACCGTCAAAAAGTTCGGTAAAGGTCATTGCCTTAAAGCTGCCTAAATTAAGCATTATTCTTTCGGCAAAACGTGAATTTATATTAGCGCACGCTATCATGGAAGCGTCGCCCGAAAAAAGCACTCTGCCGTTTTCGGCGTTAACATTTTCAGCGCCCAAACGACGTAATTCGTCAGCCAAAATTCCTTCTACACCGAAAATACACGGTGCAATCAAATTATATTTAGTCATTATTACTCCAATTATTCTAAAACTTCTGTTTTGTGACGAGTGACGTGGCAACCGATATTGACTGCCACCGGCAACCCTGCAATATGGGTCGGCGCATATTCAATATTCACCGCTAATGCCGTTGTGTCCCCCTTAAAACCTTGAGGTCCTATATTTAACTTATTAATTTTTTCAAGCAATTCCTTTTCCAAATCACTGTAAAACGAGTTAGGATTAGGGGTATTTATATCCCTGCAAAGTGCTTTTTTTGAAAGCAAGGCGCATTGCTCAAAATCGCCGCCGATACCAATACCCACAACCATAGGCGGACAAGGATTACTGCCGGCATTTTTTACTATTTCCAATACAGCGTCAATAACTCCGTCACGGCCGGCAGCAGGTGTGAGCATTTTAACACCACTCATATTCTCACTGCCAAAGCCTTTAGGTGCAACGGTAATTTTAACCTTAGACCCTGGTACAATTTTAGTGTGTATAATTGCAGGGGTATTATCCTCGGTATTTACGCGATTTAAAGGGTCACCGACAACCGATTTGCGAAGTAACCCCTCAGTATAACCTTTGGCAACACCGCAATTTACTGCGGTTTCAAGGTCACCGCCCGTAAAATGCACATCTTGTCCAACCTCTAAAAAAACCACCGCCATACCTGTATCTTGACAAATGGGTATATCCAATTCCTTTGCGGCTTTAGTATTTAGGATTATATCAGACAAAATTTCTTTGCCCAAACTATTACTTTCCTGCTTTTGTGCAAAACAAATACGGTCAACCACGCTTTCGGGAAGCACTTTATTTGCTTCAACCGAAAGCCTTGCAACAGTATCTGTAACACGTTTTACATCAATTTCATTAATCATTTTAACTCCAAATAAAAAACAGGCCTGACACCCGAAATGTCGGAAGTATGCCGAGGTCTGCCGTTTTTTATTTCATTGCAGCGCGTTTAGGACGGCGTGTATCAGGATTTTTACGTTTTAAATCCGAAAACTTTTCATCACTTGTCTGCTTGAATTTTGCCATCATATCCTCAAAAGATGTGCTTTCACTCTTTTTAGGAGTCCAAACGGCTTGAGGTGAATTATAATCAGGTGTCGAAGGTTTCAGAGGTCTTTGATTACGGGCGACACCGCCACAGTTACGAGTGCGTTTAGGTTGCTCATCAACCATCGCACGCTTAATCGAAAGACTGATTTTTCCGTCATCCGAAATATTCAAAACTTTCATTTTAACAGTATCATTTTCTTTAACGAATTCCTTAACATCGCTGACATAGGTCTGTGCGATTTCAGAAACGTGGACAAGGCCCGATTTTCCCTCTCCCAAATCGACAAAAACGCCGAAATTGGTAATACCGGTTACCTTACCCTCAATTATCTGTCCTACCTCAATTTGCATAAAAAAGCCCAATCCTCCGAAATGAAAAAAACTAATATTTAAAATATTTTCGGTTAATTACCTGAAATATCAATAAACTTATGTTCATCGGCATAAACATAGCCAAGCTTTTCGCGTGCCGCACGCTCTATAAAATCTTCATCTGTACTGTTTTCAAGCATATTTGCCATCTGCTCGACCTCTAAAACAAGTTCATCACGCTGTTTTTGTGCCGCATCATATTGCTTTTGCACCGAACTGTAATCCTTAATCAAAGAGCCGAGATAATATATCATCCAAACAGCAAATGCCAACAGTACAACACGAAGTATAATACTATTTTGTCGAGGTTTCGGTGATGCCACTTTCATTCTCCTAAAATTCACTGTTATTTTTCTTATGTACTTTCAATTGATTATACAACAGTTTTACTTTATGTTGCAAGACTTTTTTTATATATTTAAGTGATTTTTTGATATTTTTTTCTAAACATTCAATTGCCTTGCGGACATTTGAACCGAAAAACTCAAATATTCTTCGAAACACCTTTAAGATAAGTGTAAAAATATGGTAAAACAGTTTAGAAATACTGATTCTTGTAATAACAAAACCTAACGCTTGCCCAAAAAGAACATAGGCCCTTACTTCACCTTTACACCTTAAAACAAGGAAAGAAAAGGTAATTAAAGACCACGTTCCCCAAAACAAAAGGTCTAATAGCATTACTTCAAAAAAACCTTTTACAGAAACCTTATGAAAAGCGCGAACTATATCATAAGCCAAGCACATTACAACGCCTAAAACAAGTGACCACAAAAACGTGGCCACCTGATTATCGGTATTAATATATCCCATCAACCAAAAAGCCTCGATGCAACACCGCGTTTTTGACGGCTTTCGGTATATACAATTGCGGCAATATTACCCTCAACTAAAAGCGAGCCAGTTTCAACCGCAAAGGATTGTACTTTTAAGCCGTTACCTTTGACAGTTAGGTCGCCAAGTCCGGTTTTTAAGACAACTGTTTCCTCATCAAAGCCTACAACATCTATAACACCGCTGACCGACAGTTTCTGGCGGTTTTCAAGTATAATACCGTGATTACCCTTTAAAACTTGCTCACTCATAATATCGTCACTCTCCAAAAAAGTTTCTTTTAAAAATATATGAGTGAAACAGCACAAAAAATTACTATTCTAAAATTCGGTACATTAAAGCAGCGTTTTCTTTTCTTACAACTTCGCTGACATCTAAAATTTCAGCCTTAACGGTTCTTTCGCCAAAAGCGATTTCCATTACATCGCCGACCTTTACGTCATACGATGCACGGGCAACCTTGCCGTTTATCATAACACGGCCTGCGTCACAAGCCTCATTTGCAACGGTGCGACGCTTAATTATACGCGACACCTTTAAATATTTATCTAATCTCATAGTTTATCCTCTCAAAGAAAAAAGCCGCTTGAAAGCTTTTCAAGCGGCTTTTTGAAAAAACATTCTTATTTTGCAACTGCTGCTTTTAAAGCTGCACCTGCTTTGAATGCGGGAACCTTGGAAGCCGGAATCTTGATGGTTTCCTTGGTCTGGGGGTTTCTACCGGTTCTTGCAGGACGGTTACGTACTTCAAAAGTACCAAAACCTACGAGCTGAATCTTGTCACCGGCCTTTAAAGTATCGGTAACTGCCTCGATAATGGCTGCAACTGCCTTATCTGCGTCCTTCTTGCTGAGACCAGCCTTCTCGGCTACTGCTGCTACTAATTCTGTCTTGTTCATATTGAACATCCTCCTAAAATATATTATTCAACAAGGTTAAACCTTAATTTGAAACAAATTAATTACTGTTTTTTACTGAATTCCATATTTCGTCAAGCTCTAAAAGTGATAAATCTTTCATATCTCTTCCCGATTTATGAACAACTTCTTCTACCGCTTTAAAGCGCCTAATAAACTTGTCCGTAGCCGAGGCTAAGCTTTGCTCGGCATCGACTTTTAAAAATCTGGAAACGTTAACGGTGGCAAACAGTAAATCGCCGTATTCTTCGTTTATTTTATCCTTATCACCTGATTCTATTGCCTCTTTGAGTTCTTCGGTTTCTTCAGGAATTTTCGAAAACGCATCATCTAAATTATCCCAATCAAAGCCGGCTTTAGAAGCCCTTTTCTGCACCTTTGCGGCACGCATTAACGCAGGAAACGCTCTCGGCACACTTTCTAAGGTATCGTAATAAGTTTTTTGACTTTTTTCATCACGCTTTATAGCGTCCCAATTTTCCAAAACTTTATCCGAAGTTTCGGCAATAACATTACCGAAAACATGTGGATGACGTAAAATCAGTTTTTTACAAATACCGTCAGCAACATCATCTAAAGTAAAAGTACAATCCTCTGCCGAAATTTGTGAGCAGAAAACAACCTGCAAAAGTAGGTCACCTAATTCTTCACATAAGTCAACATTACTAGAATTATCAATCGCGTCAGCAACTTCATAAGCCTCTTCAAGTAAGCCATTTCTTATCGACTTATGTGTCTGCTCAGCATCCCACGGGCAACCGCCAGGTTCACGCAAAATTCTTACAATATCACGCAAATCTTCGATTGAATAATTTTCTCTTTTAAAATCGTTTTTACTTAACATTTATTTAGCCTCTACAACGGCTAATAGCAGATATTGTGTAAATTGCCCAAAAATAATTAACTTTTAGCAATCACTACATACATTCTATCTCATTAGTCCGAATTTTTCAAGTACTTTTAGTAATTTTTTTCCTTTTGGCATAGAAATTATATCATTTTTTGTTATAGCCCTCAATAAGAACAGCATAACAACGTAAACTAACGCGGCAAATGCGATAGAAACTAACGTTGCGAGCGAACCAGTTATGCCAATAAGAGCTAATAAAAAGTTACAAACAAATGCCGAAAATCCGCAAATTGCACCACAAACCAAAGGTTTTCCAACCGCTAATAAGAGGTTTGGCACAACACCCGAATATTTCACAAAGCAAATAAAGTTTGCGATGCAAATATATGCGTAGCAAACAACCGTTCCGATAGGTACACCTACAATATTAATTTCGGGAGTACCGACAAGCACAAAATTGATGACGATTTTAAGCACAGCACCCACAGCGATATTACGAAGCGGTACACCCTGCCTGCCAATCGCCTGAAGCATATTTGTGAGCGGTCCGTTAAGTCCCGCAAAAATAGCACAAATACCTAAAATCCTCAAATTTATTGTAGCAATAGCAATTATATTTTCATTGCTATACAGTAAATCAAGAATTTGTCCCGACATAGCAATAATGCCAAAACCTGCGGGCACGGCAACAAGAGCCGTCGTTCTAATCATTGTATTGACGTTAGACTTAATATCCTCGCGGTCACGTTTGGTCCATGCAGACGCCAGAACAGGAATTGCACTAACTCCCAAAACCGAAGTCAATGACGGTACAAGGTTATAAATCGAAAATGCAAATCCTCTATGAACACCGTAAAGAGCATTTGGTAAGTCCTTTTCCCAAAGGAAGGTTTGCCCGTTTTTTAATGCATCAGCAGTTTCTGAAGCAATAAGCGCAGAATAAATATTATAGAAATACTCGGGCGATTTTTCAATTGCTCTTGCCAACTGACTTTGCACCATTGCAACGTCAATCAAACTGCTGACGTTATTAACCAACGAGCCTAAAACTATAGGAATCGCAACCGCAATCAAAATTTTAGCGGTTTTCTTACTGCTATACGGGTCTTCAGCCGAGTTTAACTGTTCCTCGGTAAAGGTGCTTTTACCGGTTAATCTGTATTTTAACTCAAGATACAGAGCGGCAACAACCGTTCCCAAGGTTATACCCAACAAAGCACCTGCGGCAGCATAAGAATAATTACCCGATGTTTTTAGAATTACAAAGGAAAGTCCGTAACCGAATACGAGTTTTCCTAACGCCTCTAAAACCTGGCTTATTGCGGTCGGGGTCATATTTCTTAAACCCTCGTAATAACCGCGGTAAGCCGACATTATACAACAGAAAATCAAGCAAGGTGCTATACAAAGTACACCCGGCAAGGTTCCTCTGTTAAAAACTTCAAAACTAAATGTATGCCCAAAAACATTAATACTACTGCCGGTTAACAAAAACGCCAAAACGAGCATTAGCACAAAGCCCAAACCGCCTGTAATAAAAAAGGCAGCTTTAGCAACGTTTAATGTCTTTTTAACGTGGCGGTAGCGTCCTGCGGCAACATGCTCCGAAACAAGTCTTGATATTGCAATCGGCAAGCCTGCCATTGCAATTGAGTACATCGGCACATAAAGGTCATACGCTGTGGAATAGTATCCCATACCGGTTGAGCCTAACAATTCGCCCAACGGTATACGATAGATAGCACCAATGACTTTTGTAAGCATTGTTGCAACAACAAGTATTGCCGAGCCTTGCAAGAACGACTGTTGTTTTGAACTTTCCGATTTTAGTGTTTTAGCCATAATTAAAGTGACCTTATCCAATCAAAAGTAATTTTAGCCCAACGGTCAGCAACATCACAATTTAGTGTATCGGTGTAAGTTTCTGCCTCACCGTCATTAGCACCGTCTGAAATCATACGGATTGACACATACGGTATATCGTAAACGCTGGCAACATAGCCGACACAAGCCGATTCCATATCGCAGGCAATGGGGTTAAACTCATTAGCCAAAAAGTCGTGCTGTTCTTTAGAACTGACAAAACAATCACCCGTAACGAACACACCTTTTTTGACAAACGGGAATTTTTTAATAATATCGTCATTGAGTTCGCGTGCAGACACAATAGGTTTATTGTTACCGGGTTTTTGAGCCTTTTTATAACCAATCGGCGACAAATCAAAATCGTGCTCAACAAATGACGTTCCAAGCACTATATCATATTTTTTAGCCTCACCGAAACCGCCTGAAAGACCTGCATTTATAAGCAAATCACAACCGTCGGCAAGCAAGGTTGCGGCAACTGCCGAAAAAACCTTACCGATACCCGAACACACAGTACGCACTCTGATATCGTGACCGTTAGTGTGTAAAACGGCGGTGTGACCGATAAGACCCATAATATCTAAAGCCTCTGCTTGGTCACCAAGTTCTTTTATAACGTGAACATACTCGTCCTTGTCGGCAATAACAATGCCAACCGTAAATAACTGCTCATCCATTATTATTCACCGTCTTCTGGCACTTCGACCGGCTCGCCGTCTTCAAAAACGATGCTGTCAAACTCGGGCTCTTCCATTTTGCCCTCTCTTAAAGCGGTTAATTCAACCTTTAAAACCTCAATCTTTTCAACAACCGCATCAAACTCGTTTTCGTCAATCTTCAAACCCTTGATTTTACGGAAACACAAACGTCCCAAGCGCTCATATTCCCTTTTAAGTTCAGCACAAACACGTGCAATCTGCAAATTACACTTCTGGTCGTAAATAAATTCCTCTGTTTTATAGGTAGCAGTGTCAAACAACTCTTTTGCCTTGTTAAGTATTTCCATAAATATCTTCCTTTCGGTTTGTTTATTTGCTTTAATATTATTTTACCATAAATTATAGACGTTTGCAATTAAACAATTGTGTATTTGCCGTAAAACTCATATACTTTCTTTTTACGCGTCAACATATCATCAAAATGCTCTATATATTCATACGGATATTTATAATTAAATATACGTTCAATATTGTCCCCATTAGGTTCGCGAAGTTTAGTTACAGCCGAAGCACCGCAAGCCAAAATAGTGTGTGTTTCGTCCATAATATAAACATTATAAAGGCACTCATAACCCAACTTTGCATAACCTACATTTTCCAAATTACCTACAGTTTTACTCTGGCGGTACATATAATAAGGTTTAATGCCGTGTTCGGTAAGTTTTTGTCGGGCGTAATCAACCATTTTTGCAACAGCCTCACCCTCCTTTAAATCAAACACCGTCTGACTTTTGGTAAGGTTAGACGCGCGCTTCATTGAAAGCGAGTGTACCGTCACGTTTTCGGGATTTAAATGTATAATCTCGTCAACCGAGTAACAGAAACTTTCATAAGTATCGCCCGAAAGTCCTGCAATAAGGTCGCAATTTATATTATCAAAACCACATTCCCTTGCCATTTTAAAGGCTTCAACCATCTGGGCTACAGAATGTCTGCGACCGATATTTCTTAAAACCTCATCATTCATAGTCTGTGGGTTAATGCTTATTCTGGTTGCACCGCCGTTTTTAATAGCAAGTAGCTTTTCTTTTGTAACGGTATCGGGTCTGCCCGCTTCGACAGTATATTCTTCCAAATACGATAAATCAAATGACTTTTTCACAGTATCAAGCACTTCAGCCAACTGTTCGGCAGAAAGGGTTGTAGGTGTGCCACCGCCTATGTAAACTGTCTTTAACTTTAAATTTAAGTTATTAGCAATTACTGCAGTTTCTTTGATTTCTTTATAAAGAAGCTCTAAATATTCGGGTATGAGCCTTTTTGCCTGCTCAACAGAATGAGATACAAACGAGCAGTAATTACACCTGCTCGGACAAAACGGTATAGAAATATAAAGGCTGAATGAATCGGGTGTTGAACGCTCGACAATTGCACGCTCACTGCGGTTACATTCTAAACAAAGTTTAGTTTTTTCACTTGACACCAAAAATGTATTATTAAAATAATCGGTTGCCGCCTCTACCCCGTCAACCGCTATTAACTTACCCAAAAGTTTTGCAGGTCTGATACCCGTTAAAATTCCCCAAGGAGAACAGTAACCCGAAACTTTATAAATACAGTCAAACAGCATTAAAGCCAACTGCAGTTCATTTTCACTGAAATCATCTGTGATTTTAGGATTTTCACGTGTTTCGAGTTTTCCGTCAACCTTAATTTCAGCTTGAAGTGAAGATGTTGACAGTATTTTTATATACCCTACATCACCGTTTAAATCCTGCTCGTTTTCAGTAAAAATAAACTTTTCAAACGGCAAGACAGTACGTGCAAGTTTTTCAAGTTCATACTTAAAGCGTAAATCATCCAAATAAAAATACATACTTATCACCGCTTTAAGAACATATTAGAACGTTTTTCTTCGCCGATTGTAGTTTTAGGTCCGTGACCTGGATAAACCACCATTTCATCAGGCAACAAACACAAGCGGTCAAGCGATTTTCTCATATCACTGTTAGAACTGCTCGGAAAATCAGTACGTCCGATTGAACCTTTAAACAGTGTATCACCGCTGAAAATTACATTATTGCAAATATAACAGACACCACCCTCAGTATGCCCGGGGGTTCCCATTACCGTAAATACCATATCACCAACAGTGACAGTATCACCCTCACTAACACAAATATCAGCGTGGGCGTCAGGGTCGGCTTTACCGTAAAAGTCACCTACCATTGAAGCAAGACTTAACATATCACTGTAAAGCCCGCCCTCGTCAAGTTCATTTATAACGATTTTAGCGCCAGTCAGATTTCTGATTTTTACCGCGCCGTTCAAATGGTCAAAATGGCGGTGAGTTAATAAAATAAATTTAATTTTATTAGGGTTTTCAGCAATATATTTTTCGATATCACGTTCCAAAAAACCGGGGTCGATTATTACCGCCGAATTTTCAGTTTCGACAATATAACAGTTAGCCTGCATAGTACCGGTAGGTATAGTAATTACGTTCATTTTTTACTCCAAGTGTCAGTGTCAAGCAAAATAGTAACCGGTCCGTCTAAACGTGCCTCAATCTTCATATCGGCACCAAACTGACCGTTGCCAACTTGATTTACACCGTTTATTTTCACACATTCGGTGAAATAATTATACAACGGCTCTGCTGTTTCAGGGCGAGCCGCATTGATAAATGACGGGCGGTTGCCTTTTGAAGTATCGGCACAAAGGGTGAAATTTGAAACAATCAGCATACTGCCTTTGGTATCCAATATCGAAAAATTCATTTTATCGTTTTCGTCACAAAGCACCCTCAAATTACACACCTTACGTGCTAAAAGTTCTGCTTCGGCTTTGGTATCGGTTTCGGTTACGCCAAGCAATACGAAAAGTCCCTCTTGGCATTTGCCAACCGACTGTCCGTCCACCTTAACCTCACTGAAATTTACAACCTGAACTACTGCTTTCATAAATTAAGACCTTTCAACACTAAATACGCCGTTAAGTTTCTTTATACGGGCAATAACATTGTCCAAATGCTCACGGCTTTCAACACTAATGGTTATTACGATAATACAGTTACCGTCTTTTGTTTCCTTTGCCATTATAGCATGTACCGCAACGTGCAAATTACCGAGTAATATCGACAAATCAGCAACCATACCGTCACGGTTTAAACCTAAAATAGTAACGGTCGAATCAAACCTTGTAGTACGTTCTGCATTCCAGAAAGCAGGCACCCATCTTTCAGGCTCTGCACTTTTAGAAATATCAACAGGGACATTACTGCAATCCCTTTTATGAACCGATACACCGTGACCGCGGGTAATAAAACCGATAAGGTCATCACCGGGAATTGGCGTACAACAACGGGACAACTTAATAAGACAGTTATCTATTCCCTCAACCACAACACCGTCAGAAGATTTAGACATCTTTCTTTCTTGAGTGTTATTACTGATTTCAATAGGCTTTTCGGTTTTTTGGAATCTTAGAAAAGCGTCTTTCACACGAGGCATTATTTTAGAAAGCAAAATACCGCCGTAACCGATTGCCGCATAAAAATCTTCAACCGAATTGCAACGCATTTTAGTAGCAATATCGCTTAAAAATTTCTCCATATCGTCATCATTAAGACGAATGTTGTTACGTGAAAATTCACGCTCAATTTCTGTTTTACCCTCTTCAATATTTTCCGTTCTGCGTTCGCGTTTAAACCAAGCGCGGATTTTAGCCTTTGCCTGATTAGTTTTAACAATATTAAGCCAATCCCTGCTCGGACCGTGACCTGCCTGATTCGAGGTCAAAATCTCAATCAATTCACCCGTCTTTACTTCGTGAGTTATAGGCACAATACGTCCGTCAACCTTTGCACCCGTCATTTTAGTACCGACAGCAGTGTGAATTGCAAATGCAAAATCAATAACCGTTGAGCCGACGGGTAGGTTAATAACATCACCTTTGGGCGTTACGGCAAAAACATCTTCCGGAGCCAAATCGGTCTTAATGGTCTGAACAAAATCCTCAACGTCATCAGCCTCACGCTGACTATCCAAAATCTGCCTAATCCACTGCAAACGCTCTTCAAAATGAGCGTCACTTCCGCTTATACCGTCTTTATATTTCCAGTGAGCCGCGACACCGTATTCTGCGGTACGGTGCATTTCCTCTGTTCTTATCTGAACTTCAAAAGGTATACCCTCACGACCGAGAACGGTAGTATGAAGCGACTGGTAAAGGTTGGGTTTCGGGGTTGAAATATAGTCCTTAAACCTACCCGGGATAGGTCTTGCCATATCGTGAATAACACCCAAAATATTATAACAGTTTGCCAATGTATCGGTAATAATACGGACAGCGTATACATCATAAATCTCGTCTAAGGATTTACCTTGCATATACATTTTGCGGTAAATACCGTGAATCGATTTAACTCTGCCCTCAATTCTGATATTAGGAACAACCTCGGTAACACGCTCTTTTATACGTTCCTGAATCATATTGAGGAAACTTTCACTTTGACTGCGTTTTATTCTTAATGACTGCTCAATTTCGTGGTAAGCCACGGGGTCAAGGTGCATAATCGAAAGGTCTTCCAACTCTTCCTTAACGGCTCTGATACCCAAACGGTGAGCTATCGGTGCAAAAACTTCTAATGTTTCGCGAGCCTTATCCCTTTGCTTGTGCTCGGGCATAGCGTCAATGGTACGCATATTATGAAGTCGGTCGGCAAGTTTAATGATAATAACGCGTAAATCCTGCGACATCGCTATAAACATTTTACGGATGTTTTCTGCCTGTTCGCTTTCCTTTGATTCAAGCGGGATTTTTTCCAACTTAGTTACGCCGTCAACCAATTCAGCAACACTTTTGCCGAATTCTTTTTTTATATCATCATAGGTTGCCTCGGTATCCTCAACCACATCGTGCAAAAGCGAAGCGGCAACCGATTCCGAATCCATACCTAAGGTAATAACAATTTTAGCAACGGCAATCGGGTGCATATAAAACGGTTCACCCGAAGCTCTTTTTTGCTCGCCGTGTGCCTCAACACAACGCCAAAATGCGCGAGTTATCATCTCTTTATCATAGCTATCTGCACTAGGTTGTTTATCAATCAAATCTAAAATCGACTGTAAATTACGTTCATTCTCGGTCATAAAATGTCACCTACCTTTAATTTTAAAATTTTTCTTAAAATATCGGCGTTCTCTAAATCTACTTTACTTTCAGTAGGTTTAACTGTCAACACGCCGTCAGTATCGTCAACCAATCCTAACTCGGTCAACGCGGTTATTGCTACGGTGATTTTACCAATCGACAACTTTTCTAATAAATCATTTTCAAGTCGAGCTAAACTTACGCCGTTATGCTCACGTATAAATCTGAACACTACCGCTATTTCATTACGCTCGGGGTAAACCAACTCGGCATCTTCGCGGTCCGCTGAATCAGAATATACTTTTTCTATTGCAATCAGTTGTTTTTCGGTCTCAACCTCATCTAAACCGCTTTTTCTGATGCTTCTTACAATTACCGAAACAGACTCGGTATTATTGTAAATATTAACGTCCAAAGTTACGGCTAAATCGACGGTATCCCCTACCTTAAACGGCAGTTTCTCGGGTGGTACATTAAACATAACTGCCGAAAAATCACAGTTTTCACGGCGAAGTTTTAATCTTAAATGTTTGCCGTTAGCAAGCGGTTGAATTCCTGTAATTACCGACTCTAAAACGCCGAAAACTGGCATAGGGTTACCTGCACCGTAAGGCTCAAACGCCTTTATAACCTTTGCGGCATCCAAAGTCAAAGCACGTGGTTTTATACGGCAATCTATTTTAAGTTTCGCAAACGGAATATCCGCATTTTTAGCATAAAGGTTAATTGCTTCTCTGAAATCGGCAATATTATCCTCTCTAACAGTCAATCCTGCAGCAAGTTCGTGTCCGCCGAACTTCACAAGAGTATCAGCCGAAGCCGTCAAAGCGTCAAAAAGCGAAAAACCTTCAATACTTCTACCTGAACCAACCCAATTTTCACCTGAATTGCTTATAACAATACACGGCTTGTTGTAACGTTCGGTAAGTTTTGACGCCACAATACCGATAACGCCGACATGCCAGCCGTAACCGTCAACAACAATAACCCTGTTTCTGTGATATCCATTCTGCTCAATAATTTTGACGGCCGAGTCAAAAATATCCTGCTCGGCAGTTTGGCGCTCAGCATTTAATCTGTCAAGAACGCCTGCATAATACAAAGCGTCCTCGTAATTATCCGCAGTCAAAAGTTTTACCGCAATATCAGCATTAGCCATTCTCCCTGCGGCATTAATTCTTGGGCATATAGTAAATGCGGCGTTTCCTGCGGTAACATATTTTATGTTAGCGACCTCAATCAAAGCCCTAATACCCATATTTGTTCTGCGGTTAATAAGGCGCAATCCCTCATTTACAATAATGCGGTTTTCACCCTTTAAATGCACAATATCAGCAATAGTACCCAACGCCACCAAATCAGCATATTCGTAAATCATTTCCTCGCACGATTTACCCTCTAAAGCCGAGACAAGTTTAAATGCAACACCGACACCTGCTAATTTATTAAAAATCCAGTCACTTTCCCCGTCAATATGTGGGTCAACCACTGCAACTGCATTAGGTAATTCACCCTGCGGTAAGTGGTGGTCAGTTACAACGACATCAACGCCTAATTGGTTAGCAAACTCAACCTCTTTAATAGCATTTATGCCGTTATCAACAGTGATAATTAAAGTAACTCCGTCCTCTGCTATCTTTTCAATTGCAGGAATTGAAATACCGTAACCATCATTTGCACGGTCAGGCACAAAGAACGATACATCAGCTCCACGTCTTTTAAGGTAGGTTGTGAGCAACGCTGTCGAAGTAACACCGTCACAATCATAGTCACCGAAAACGAGGATTTTTTCATTCTCTTCGAGCGCTATATTTATACGTTCAACCGCCTCACTAATACCGCTATATTCGTAAGGGTCACAAAATTCGGGTTCTTTTTCAAAAAATTGTTCTATCTCATAGGGGTCGGTCATTCCGCGTGAGCAGGCAATAAGAACTACCAACGGGTCAAATCCGCAATCATCGGCAATTTCAGCCACCATTTGCTTATCTATATTTTGAAAAACCCATCTTTTATAGTTCATTACCTGTCACCTCTTTTCAAATACTTCCCCAAATTAAACTATCAATTTATTTTACCACTAAACCTTAGTATTTTCAAGTGATTACAGTAAATAATATAATAAATTATAAGTATTTTTAAAAGAAAGGTTAAATAATGCGAAACACTATCTATTATTACTGGTTTTTATTTATTTTAGGCGGTTTCGGTTACTGCTTTTTAGAGCTTTTATGGCGAGGCTACACCGACTTTTCAATGGGAGTAGCCGGCGGAATATCTTTTTGCATTTTAGCGCTTATTCAAAAGCATTTTAAACCCTTAAAATTCATATACCGCTGTATTTTAGGGGGGTTAAGTATTTCGGCAATAGAACTGCTTTTCGGCACCGTTCTTAACCTTTATTTAAACCGTGCGGTTTGGGATTACAGTCAAATGCCTTTTAACATTATGGGTCAGGTTTGTCTTTCGTTTACTGTTATGTGGTGTTTTCTGTCAGCACCAATGCTGATTATCGCCGACCTCTTACGAGAAAAATTAACAAACCGACGCGAATCCGTATCTTGACGGAAAACGCGTCGGTTTTTCATTTGCTTAATTTTGATAGGTTATTCTTTCCTCTTTTTCAAGCGGAAAACATTCGAGAGTGTTGCCATCTAAATCGCATTTATTAATGTCCACCGCCGTTATACTTCGGTTAGAATAAGTTGTGTAATAATAAATACCTTTTGTGGCGTTACAGCACGAGGTGTAGATTGTAGTGTTATATAAGCCGTTGCCGAGGTCACAAGCACCTTTGACCTGCTCGACAGTGCCTAAAATGTGGAAAAACTGACCGACACTTTCCTTTTCGCTGTCCCCTGATACCGAGTTGCATTTATTAAATGCCGCACGGATGAAACGTGACGTAGAAGTAAGGTCACCCGGCAATCCAACTGCACCTAAACCCTTGCAGTAATGCTCTAAATTCACCTTATCAGAAAAAGTGTTTTGAGGCTCATTTGGAGTCAAATGAATAAAATCATTAAGGCGTTGCAAATGCATAAAAAAACGCGGATTGTTGGTCATCACACCGACAGGGTTATCATATATTGCTAACCCGTCACGCGTTGGCTCAACCACAATCGAGCAGTTACTATCAGCAATCATCCAATGTAGCGGTGAGGTCGGCAACTCGTCACTAAAAGGCACATCAGTAATGTTGATTTTTTCTAAAAGAACACGGGCGTCACAGACCGTCTTGCATTGTGTCAACACCCATAAAATCAGTTCAAAAGACGCGATATTTTGCTTTTGGTCAATCGGTTTTCCATAATGAGCATTGTTTGGAAAATCGAGTCCCGCCATTGCAAGACCTGCTTCATTCACAGCATCATAATAAAGCGGAAAATCGTTTTGAACGTAAGCCATACCGATAATTGCAAGATGGTTTTTCAATGTAATTCCACTTCTAAAATCAAGCCCGAAATTTCTCGGTGTTACCGTCACCTGTTCAACATAAGAAAACCCGTTATCTAAAGTCCTACCAAAATAAAAATCTTTGGTTTTAAGCGTAATCGCAGTACACATTTTATCAACTCCCAAAAATATTTTGCCACGGATTTCTTAGATTAACAGATAACTGGACAAAAAAAGAACGAAGTCGAAACTTCGTTCTTTTTTTGGTGGAGATGGCGGGAATTGAACCCGCGTCCAAAAATTCATTCCTGTAACTTTCTACATGCTTAGTTTGTCCTTTGAAATTCCCTCATATCACCGCCGATAAACAGGCTGTAATACTCAGTATCTCCTCGTCATGGTTTTGGCCGGAGACCTCCAAAACTCACGTTCACCGCTCAATGACGCCCAAACCGAAGCCGCGGTACTCCCCGGCAGGACGGCAGCTTAATTAAGCTGCAAAAGCAACTGTTTTATTGTCAGTTATTTTTAAAAATTCGGTTTTCAAAGCGTTCCCGTAACGCTGCATGCTTATCACAGTTCAAAATCCCTGTCGAAGCCTTTACATCCCCTCATTTAATATTTGTTACGCTCTTTCATTTCACGTTCAATCGTACGCTCTGCCGATTTTTTAGCCATATCAGCACGCTTATCGTAAAGTTTCTTACCACGGCAAACTCCCAACTGAACCTTAACTAAAGAGCCTTTGAAATAAAGCGACAAAGGAATCAAGGTCAAACCCTGTTGTTTAATTACACCGATAAGGCGGTTAATATCCTTTTTGTGAAGCAAAAGTTTTCTTATACGGGTTGGTTCACGGTTAAATATATTGCCCTTTTCATAAGGACTTATGTGCATACCTTTAACAAAAACCTCGCCCGCGTCAATATCGCACCACGAGTCCTTTAAATTAACTCCGCCCTGACGAATCGACTTAACCTCGGTACCGCAGAGTTCTATTCCGCATTCCATACTTTCCTCAACAAAATAGTCATGGAATGCTTTTTTGTTTGTTGCAATCGTTTTTAAATTTTCACCCATACGGTCACCTTCTTTCTGTGAATATTTATTTTAGCACAACTGAACCTTAAGGTCAAGCGTAATAAATCGACAAAATTTTGTTATTTTACTAAAACAATAAATTTTACAATGTTGACAAATAACCGCAATTAAGGTATAATGTCTTGGCAAAAAACATACACTCGCCGCTTTAGTTAAATGGATATAACAAGCCCCTCCTAAGGGCTAGTTGAGGGTTCGATTCCCCCAAGCGGTGCCATTTTAAAAGAGCTTTAAGCGTTTGCTTAAAGCTCTTTTTTATATTTAAGATTTATATTTATCTTTTCTGTAAGGGATTTCGCGGATAACGGTTTCAGGGTCGGGCTTAACCTCCAACAATTCGGGGTTTTTAAGATACTTCCTGAACTGTCTGAAAGCCATTGCAAAATAACTTCCCGAGCAAATACGCTCATCCATTACAACACCCATAGGAATACATTTTTCAAACTCAATTTCACCGTTCAAATTACGCTTAGGTACCTCACGGCTATTACCCAAAGTAATAAACACACTTGTTGTACCAAAGTTATAAATATGGTGGAAAATATGGTTTGTTCTTATACTTGCCAAGTTGGAAATTGTAAGGCTTGAATGGAACGGAATTGCATCAATAATACTTCTCGGCAACAAACCGTGTTTATCCATCCAGATTATAAGATTAACACCGATTCTGAGAAGTCCCGGAATACTCAGAAGCGCTTTTGCTAACTTATCGGTACTGTTTTCACTCTCGGAATTTTTATTGGTATCTATGTAAGCAGTGATTTTATCATTAACCTCAAAAATAGTATCTTCCGGGTCGAAATTCACTTTAGACATTGTACCGTTATCCATTTGTCCCGCTTTAAGTACAACCATAGCAACGTTAAACTCATTTCTGGCATAAACATTCTTATTTACGATAAAACGGTTAATCTGCGGAAACTGTCCAATCATACGTGTATAAGCCGCAATTATTACGGCTAAATGGCTCATTTTAATTCCCTCTTTACGCTTTGCATTCAAATAACTTTGAATAGGCTCTGCCGGAATATCAACCTCAATAAAATTCAATGCGTCATTACGTTTAGACATAATATGCGGAGTAATCGCATATTCAACACTTTCAACCTTTATCTTTTTTCCGTCACGTCTCATATTTATCACCCTCTTATTTGAAATTTTACTATAATTTACCCTTTTTGTCAAATGTTAATATTTGTAACAAGTTAAAAAAAGCTCTGCACAAACTGAACAAGTCCAGTAAAAACGGACAATAGTAAAAAAGCACCTCCTATGGTAGAATTAAAGAACTACCATAGGAGGTTTTGTTA
>JAZRSW010000089.1:0-1957 GCA_045651745.1 Acutalibacteraceae bacterium | reverse complement strand
CATTTCTATAACAATGAAAGAATACAACTTAAAACAAAACTGACTCCACTTGAAAAGAGAAGTCAGTATGCTGCTTAAAATTTAATTTTAGCTACCATAAGGTGCTTTTTTGTACTGTCCGCACAAATTGGGGCAGTTCAAACAGTGCAGAGAGCTTTTAAAATTTGATAAAAACTTAAATTGAAACGGTGTTTGCCATATTATATTTTTCGAGGTTGAAGTCTTTGGTCATATTAAGCGCTTCAAAAATATCATAATCGACCAATTTACCGTCACGATAAGAAACAACGCGGTTGCCGATGCCCTTGCTCAAAAGATTTACGGCATAATAACCCATACAACTTGCCATTTCACGGTCGCGAACAGTCGGTCTGCCACCTCTTTGAACGTGTCCCAAAACGGTTGCTCTTGTTTCAATCTTGGTCTTTTCCTCGATTTCTTTAGCCAAGCTTTCAACATTACCTACACCCTCGGCGACAACAACAATGAAGTGTTTTTTACCCGACTGATGTGTAAGAGTAATCTTATTAACGATATCGCGGTCAACATCAAACGGAACTTCCGGCACCAAAATAGCCGATGCGCCGACAGCGATACCCGTTTCCAATGCAATCCAACCTGCGTGACGTCCCATAACCTCAACAACCGAGCAACGCTCATGTGATTGAGCTGTATCACGGAGTTTATCAACCATCTCCATTGCGGTGTTCATTGCAGTATCAAAACCGATAGTATAATCGGTAGAACTTATATCGTTATCAATAGTACCGGGAATACCGACACACGGAATACCTTTTTCAGAAAGTGCACGTGCACCTCTGTAAGAGCCGTCACCACCGATTACAACGATACCGTTGATACCTAACTTTTTACAATTTTCAATAGCAAGATTTTGACCTTCTTCTGTTTTAAACATAGGACTACGTGCAGTATAAAGAATAGTTCCTCCACGATGGATAACATCACTAACATCACGAACGGTCAGTTCAGTAATATCACCCTCAATAAGTCCGTTATATCCACGATGAATACCGTAGCATTTAATACCCATAGCAACAGCAGTTCTGACAACAGCACGAACGGCAGCATTCATACCGGGAGCGTCGCCACCACTGGTCAAAACGCCGATTGCAGTCATTTTACTCATAATATTTGCACCCATTTCAAAAATCAAATAAATTCAAGTTGTATAATAACTCAAAACGCAAGTCAAGTCAAGTGAAAAAACAATAAAAATATTGTATATTTGGTCATTTATTCGATAAATTTGACATTTTCTTGACCAAGTATATCACAAAGGCTTGAAAGCAACATTTTATCGACCGAAACCCAAGAATTTTGAGGTGAACAGTAAGCCTTATTAGACTCGGTCTCTTTTATTATAACCGGAATATCTCCTTTGCTATTATCCAACAACTCACGTGCTTTAATATATTCGGCACTATTCATCGAAGTTACCCTCAAATAAAGTCCTTTTTTATATTTTGTGGACTCTTGCTTTGTTGTATTCTCCGATTGAGAAACGTTAGTGTTAACCACTGCTTTTCCCTTTACCAAAGTTTCAATACGGTCGGCAATAATATCAACCTCGCCCGATTCCTTACAAGAAACCCTGCCCAAAACCTTAATAACAACGCCTTGTTTCAAGATTTCGGCATATTGCTCAAACAGTTTTGGGAAAACAATAACGTTAACCGAGCCGTACATATCTTCGATTTCCACGAAAGCCATAGTTTGATCATTTTTAGTGGCTTTACGGCGAACTTTAGACACCATTGCTCCGATAGTAACCATTTTGCCGTCCAAACGTACTGCTTTTTCAGAATCATTAAGGTCAAAAGTTTTTAGTAGACCTTTTTCATTTAACGCACGTGAATATTGCTCTACCGGATGTCCCGAAATATCCATTCCCGTAACCTCTTTTTCAAAGGCTAACAGTTCAAACTGATGCATTTCT
>JAZRSW010000088.1:0-5360 GCA_045651745.1 Acutalibacteraceae bacterium | reverse complement strand
TCGATTTTGGACGGACTGCCGTTTGTAACGGGGATTTTACTGAAAATTTTCGATAGCATAGGCACCAATTTTGAAAGGCTCGGCAATCTTCGTTACGCTGTAACCTACCGTCCGCAAAATGAGAGTGATGCGGCTTTCGGTGCAGACAGAGCATCGGAAATTGCACGCGAGTGGTCGGCGGCTATGAGCAGTAAAGACGGTGTCCGTGACTTTGTTGCGGTGGGTGATGTTGACATTAAAGTTATCGGTGCTGATAACCAGATTATCGACAGTGAAATCCCCGTACGCCAGATTTTAGAGCAGATTGTTGCAAAACTCGGGCTTCCGCCGTTTATGTTGGGACTTTCTTGGTCAACTACCGAGCGAATGTCTACCCAACAGGCTGATATTCTGACAAGTGAATTATGGTATTACCGCGGTCTTTTAACACCTATCATTGAAAAAATTTGCAGAAGTTATTTAAGGCAGGAGGGTTATACCTCTGACTTTAAAATCAATTGGAGTGAAATAACTCTGCAGGATGAGGTAGAAGAGGCGAGAGCAAGATTGCTTAATGCACAAAGTAGTGCTTTAGAAAGGGAAGAGGTGAAATAAAATGAAAAACGGAAATTTAAGTGATTTCGGTGTGCCTAATGAGGCTGAAATCAAAGAAATTAACAAATACACCCGACGCGACTTTAAGGCTGACGAGTTGTATGCTTTTTCGGTAGTCCTTTGCGATAACGAAGTTGACCGCGATTTTGAGCGTTTTACCGACGAGGCGTTACAAGGATTATGTAAACTGTTTTTAGGTAAAACCGGTATATTTGACCATTCTCATAAAGCAGGAAATCAGTGTGCAAGAGTGTTTTACACCGAGGTTAAAGCGGTTGAGGGTGAGAAAAACCGATTGGGTGAGCAGTATAAACAGCTTTTTGCCCGTGCCTATATGCCGAAGTCAGCCGCATCAGATGAACTTATTTTGGCTATTGAGTCGGGTATAAAAAAGGAAGTCAGCGTCGGTTGTTCGATGAAATCGTCGGTTTGTTCGGTTTGCGGTCAGCCGGCAGGGGTTTGTCAGCATAAAAAGGGTAAAACCTACCGTAAAAGCGGTGCTAAAACTCTTTGTTATTTTGATTTATCTGACCCAACTGATGCTTACGAATGGTCATTCGTAGCAGTTCCCGCACAGCCTGCGGCAGGCGTCGTTAAGGCTTTTGACGGAAAGCAAATTGAGTTTTTTGATTTGCAAAAGTCGGTTTTAGACGGTGAAATCACCGTTACTGTCGAAGAGGCGGAACACATCTCTAAACAGTTTGCCGAGTTGCAATCAGTTGCCTTGGCGGCGGGTGAATTTTTACAGCGCAAAAAGGCGGACATTGTTAAAATGTTCGTAACCGACGCTTCAGAAAAAGCGGCAGACGTATTTTTAAAAGCGTTGTCTAATCTTGAACCCGACGAGTTGTTCAAACTTTACAGTGAGGGTAAAAACCTTACCGAAAAAGCCGAAGTTCAGCTCAACGGTACAGTAAAAAAAGAATCCAAGAAAAACAGTTATTTTATAGTTTAATTAAAAGGAGATTTAATTATGAGTTTTGATAATATTACACTTGAAAAGGGTATGTATACCCACCCCGAAAAAAGTTTTTCTGATATTTTGGAGGAGCTTGACCCCAGTGCCAACTATCAGGGTACTGAATATGAAGGTCTTGACGCTTTTGGCAGACAGTTAAAGCGCTTTGATATTAAGGTTTCAGGAGCAGGCAGTGACAGTGTTCGCAAATTTTTTGCAACCACACAGTCCGCAGCACTTTTCCCTGAATACGTTTCTCGTGCAGTTAAGCAGGGTATTGAAGAGGCTGATATGTTGCCCTCTATCGTAGCAACTACTACCCATATTAACAGCCTTGATTACCGCACTATCGCATCCGTGCCTACCGATGAAGAAAAATCATTGGTAAATGTCAACGAGGGCGAAGAAATTCCCGAAACCACCGTTCGTACTCAGGAAAACCTTGTAACTTTGCACAAGCGTGGCAGAATGTTGGTTGCTTCTTATGAGGCATTAAAGTTCCAGAAAATTGACCTTTTCTCTGTAACTCTCCGTCAGATTGGCGCTCATATTGCACGCAGTCAGTTTGCCGATGCAGTTAACGTTTTAATTTCGGGTGACGGCAATGAAAATGCAGCCGATGTTATCGACTGTGCAACTGCAGGTACTCTTAGCTATGCCGACCTTTTGAGCCTTTACAACAAACTCGACCCGTATTCTTTAAACCGACTCGTTATGTCACCTGCAACTATGCTTAAGGTTATGAGCCTTGACGAGTTCAAGAATCCGCTTACCGGTATCAACTTCCAGGGCACCGGCAACCCCGGCAACCCGTTGGGCGCAAAACTCTTGCGTTCAAACTCTGTTGCTGACGGTAAAATTATCGGTCTTGATGCAGGTTGTGCACTTGAAATGGTTGTAGCATCTGACGTTAACGTTGACTACGATAAGTTGATTGACCGTCAGTTAGAGCGCGCAGTTATTACCACCACCGCAGGTTTTGCCAAGATTTTCAAGGACGCTTCGGCTGTGCTTAATATCGGTGCTTAAATTGTAGCTTATGGGATACGAAGTAAGTATTGATAAGGTTGTTGAGGGCTTTAAGGCTTTAGCAGGTGAGGGTAACGCTACTGACGGGTATATTTTCTGTCGTACGGCGGCTAACACTGTCAACAGTTGGTTAGACTTAAACAAGGAGCTGTCACCGCACGATGAAGAAATATCTTATGCAGCGGCTACTATTGTATATTATCGTTTCACACTCAAAAATTCGGGTGAAAATGACTCGATTAAAGCAGGCGACATCACCGTGACCGATAATTCGGAAAAGTCGGTGGCTTTTGCTGAAGCGTTAATGAAAGATGCGATAAAGTCAATTGAGCCGATTTTAAAACCTAAACGTTTTGCATTTATCGGAACCGAGGTGTAGGTTATGAACTTTTCCGAAAAGGTGGACGTTATGCTCGAATCAATAGGCGAGCCGATAACGGTCACTATTGATGAAACGATTCACAATGTTCACGCTATTATTCAGCCTATGCGGTATAAGAATAAACTCTATATAGAGCAGGAACGTACCGAATTGGGCTTTAAGGACAGTGAGTGCTTTTTATATCTCGGACCTCGCGATGTGGATTTTTCGGGTAAAGAGCAAAACACCTGGATAAGAACAAGCGACCGCAGTTATAACGTTTCGCGCGCCGACCGCGTCGCTATCGGTGGCAAAACGCAGTATATTTGGGCTGTTTTAACTTTAAGACTTAAGGACGGTGAGTATGATGAACTCTAAATCATTGATTACGGCGGTTTGTAATGCTGTTTCAAAGACCTCAGGGGTTACTGTAACGCCTGAATTTCCTGATAAAAAGCAGGATTTACCGTTAAGAAACCCTATTGTTACGGCGGGTGTTCATGACATAACCGTTGAGGGAATAGAGGATGTAAAATTAGCCGAAGGCATGGCGCCGTCAACCGTAACCGTAAGACTTACGGTTTGCGTGCCGAAAATGATGACGGGCGAGAAATGTATGCAGACTGTTGATGCGGTTATCAACTCTTTGAAATCAATGTTGCAAAATTATTCAATTTTGACAATTAAAGTAAGCAATACCCGTTACAGTTCTAAACTTTCGGCACTCGTTACTGATGTTGATGTAAAATTTTATTCAGATAATGCATTTTAATGTAACTTAAAAAGGACGTCCAAAGCGGTTTTGTGCCGTTTTGGACGTTTTTTGCGTTGTTAGTTATGATTTATTCCTAAAAAGACAATATTTTTAACATATTTTATTGTAAAAATGGAGGAAATTTTAAATTTACGAAAATAACTCTTTCATTTTTTGTCAATAACTGTTATAATAGGACGGATACTTCAAAATGTTGGAGTAGTCTGCCCATTTTTAATTGGGCGGCAGGCACAAATTTTGAGTGCCACTTAAAGATGTTTAATATTTTTTAGGAGGAATAATCATGGCAAAAAAGTATTGCTATCTCTTCTCTGAGGGTAACGCTAATATGCGTGAAATCCTTGGCGGTAAGGGAGCCAACCTCGCAGAGATGACCAACATCGGTCTTCCTGTACCTCAGGGCTTCACCATTTCTACCGAAGCCTGCACTCAGTACTATGAGGACGGTCGTCAGAGTAACGACTCTATCATGGCTGAAATTATGGAGTATATCGTTAAAATGGAAGGTGTTACCGGCAAGAAGTTCGGTGACCTTGAGAACCCGCTTCTCGTTTCCGTCCGTTCCGGTGCTCGTGCATCTATGCCCGGTATGATGGATACCATTCTTAACCTCGGTCTTAACGAAGAAGTTGTAGAAGTTATGGCTAAAAAGTCGGGCAATCCCCGTTGGGCTTATGACTGCTACAGAAGATTTATTCAGATGTATTCCGACGTTGTTATGGAAGTCGGTAAGAAGTACTTCGAAGAACTCATCGACAAGATGAAAGAAGAAAAAGGCGTAACTCAGGACGGTGAGCTTACTGCTGAAGACCTTAAGGAATTGGCTAACCAGTTCAAGGCTGAATACAAGGCAAAAATCGGTCAGGATTTCCCGACCGACCCGAAGGAACAGCTTATCGGTGCTGTTAAGGCTGTTTTCCGTTCATGGGACAACCCCCGTGCAAACGTATACCGTCGTGACAACGATATCCCTTATTCTTGGGGTACTGCTGTTAACGTACAGGCTATGGCTTTCGGTAATATGGGTGACAACTGCGGTACCGGTGTTGCATTTACTCGTGACCCCTCTACCGGTGAAAAGAAACTCATGGGTGAGTTCTTGACCAACGCACAGGGTGAAGACGTTGTTGCCGGTGTTCGTACACCGATGCCTATCGCTGAGATGGCAAACAAGTTCCCTGCAGCTTTTGAAGAGTTCAAGAAGGTTTGCGAAATCCTCGAAAACCATTATCATGATATGCAGGATATGGAGTTTACCGTTGAGAATGAGAAACTCTATATGCTCCAGACCCGTAACGGTAAGAGAACTGCTCCTGCAGCATTGCAGATTGCAGTTGACCTCGTTGCTGAAGGTCACAAAACCAAGGCTGAGGCTGTCAGCATGATTGACCCCAGAAACTTGGATACACTTCTCCACCCGCAGTTTGATGCTAAGGCATTAAAGGCTGCTACTCCGGTTGGCAAGGGCTTAGGTGCTTCTCCGGGTGCTGCTTGCGGTCAGATTGTTTTCTCTGCTGACGATGCAGAGGCTTGGAACAACGCCGGCAAGAAGGTTGTTCTTGTACGTCTTGAGACTTCTCCGGAAGATATCACCGGTATGAAGGCTTCTCAGGGTATCCTCACTGTTCGTGGCGGTATGACCT
>JAZRSW010000087.1:0-11025 GCA_045651745.1 Acutalibacteraceae bacterium | reverse complement strand
AAGCCATTTCACACCCTGATATTGTCGCACTTTCCATTGCAACAAGACCAGATTGCCTACCTGACGCTGTGTTAAAATTGTTGGAAAAACTTAATAAAATTAAACCTGTATGGGTTGAACTCGGGTTGCAGACCATCCACCCTACCACTGCTGAAATAATTAACCGCCAATACGACTTATCTGTCTTTGACCAAGCTGTTTTTAACCTAAAAAGAAGCGGTATAGAAGTAGTTGTTCATATGATAATCGGACTTCCATTTGAAACCGAAGAAATGATATATAAAACTGCTGAATACATTGGCAGAACAAAGGTTGACGGTATAAAAATACATCTTTTGCACGTTTTGAGGGGTACTAAACTTGCCGAAATGTACGACACAGGCAGTTTTACACTTCCAACTTTAGAAGAATACACAAAACTTTTAATTGGCTGTTTAAAAAGAATACCACCCAAAATTGTTGTTCACCGCCTGACAGGTGACGGTGCTAAAAAAGATTTAATTGCACCACTCTGGTCAGCCGACAAAAAGAAAGTTTTAAATTATATAAATTCAGAATTTAAAAGGCAAAAATTACAACAAGGTGAACTTTTGGTTAGATAAACGAAAAAGCGTAGTCAATCGACTACGCTTTTTTATTTTAATATTCTTAATCCTTTGGGATAATGATTTTTTAAAGTACCGTTAGACGCCTTACCAAAACCTAAAGGTATACCGCAAATCTTTACCTTGGTATATCCTTTTAATTTTGTATCACAATAAATTTCTTCACCATGCAAAAACTTTTCTACTCTATTATCATCTAAAGTTAAATCAAGCACATTTTTGGCGGTAAACTTCGCATTATTAAAAAGTGCGTGTTCGGGTACAAAACGGTTATTACGCACCGTTCCTGCAAAAATTCCCGAACGTGCAATTTGCACGCCAGAAAGTCCGAAATCAAACGGCACAATATACACCTTATCACCAACAATTTGAACATTATGAGGAGTTTCACCAATAAAGTTTTCTTTAAAAAATTCATTAAATATTTTTAAAATATTTGCACTCTTTTTATCATTTTTAACGTTAAATTGAACTTCCGTTTTATCGGATTCACCGTCACGTTGCATAACCGCAACAAAATGTCCCTCACCGCCGTTAAAATTGAAAATTCTTCTGGCATATTGAATATTGGTAACATCGGGTGCAAACTCCTGCATAGCGTCCTCGCCGATGTTGATTTTTGGTTTAACCAAATGAAAATCAGTATGATTTTTAAGGAAATCTGCAATAACGCCCTCATTTTCTTCGAAAGCGTAAGTGCAGGTACTGTAAACTATTTTACCGCCTTCTTTTACACACTCAGCGGCACTTTCTAATATCTTTTTTTGACGCTCGGCACAGGCTAAAACGTTTTCAACACTCCAGTTTTCCAAGGCCGCCGTTTCTTTTCTGAACATTCCCTCACCCGAACACGGCGCGTCAACAATAACCTTGTCAAAAACCTCGGTCAACTGTGAGCAAAGTACATCAGGGCGAGCCGAAGTTACAACTGCATTACTTATGCCCATTCGTTCGATATTTGAAACTAACGGACCAACGCGAGAACCTACAAACTCATTTGACAAAAGTACACCCGTACCGTTTAGTTTTGCGGCCGCTTGGGTAGATTTTCCACCGGGTGCAGCGCACAAATCAAGCACAAAATCACCTTCATCTATGCCTATAGCCTCAACAACAGAAGACGCTGACGGCTCTTGCATATAAAAAGCGCCTGCATGATGCAACGGATGATTTCCCGGTTTTTGCACAGTTTCGGGCAGATAATATGAGTTTTCACAAAACGTGGTTGGCTCATTTAAGGAAAAAATTTCCTTTAAAATCATACCGTCACATTTTAAAGTGTTTACCCTTAAAGCACGGTAAGCGTCATTATTGAATTCGTTTTCAAAAAGGCAATATTTGTCTTTTAAAATCAGTTTCATTCGTTCGGTAAATTTTTCGGGTAATGACATATATTCCTCCTTGAATAAAATTGACCCTACTGTCGATAATAATTATGAAAGCGGGGTGACAAACTATGAACAACCAGAATAATAATAACAACAATAACAATAATAACCAGAACAAGAATAATAACAACAATCAGAATAACAATAACAACAATAACAATAACAATAACAATAACAATAACAACAACCAGAATAAGAACAATAACAATAATAACAGATAAGATTGCTTTGTTCAACCTCAAAAAGCCAAAACATTACGTTTTGGCTTTTTGAATTACATATTTTCGTTTAACATTCCGTCAACTATTTTTGAAAACAATTCATTTATACGGTCGGTTTGACCTGATAAATGAAGATACCCGAACAAAGCCTCAACACCTGTTGCAGTATGATATGAAGCCACAGTTGTACTTTTCGGAACACCGCCAACGTGGTTGTTACGTCCACGTTTAAAAACCGACATTTCCTTTTCGGTCAACATATCTTTTATAATTTCAAAAGCCTTGGTTTGAGCGTTGGCATTAACAAAATCAACCGATTTTTTGTGAAGTTGACCGATAGGACGTTCAACATCCGCAAGATAGGTCCTAACCAAAAGTCCAAAAACGGCATCACCTACAAAAGCCAAGGTTGACGGGCTTTTTAGCATAGCGTCATCCATTACTATCCCCTACTTTACGGTACATAATTAAATTCAATATCATAAACACAAACAAGGTCGTCCTCTTTAACGCCCGCGTTTTCAAGTGCGTTGATAATACCGCTTGCGTGAAGTGTACGCTGAAAATACTGCAAAGACTCATAATCGTCAGGGTCAACAGTTTCCAAAATTTTCAAAAGCCACGGTGCTTCATCAATAATAAACACACCATCCTCAACAGTAAGCCTGAAGTCACGCTTTTTAGCAACAGTGAAATCCTCTTCGGGTATAGGTTCAGGCTCATATTTTACAATCGGCGGAAGTTTGTCCAACTCGCGAGCGACACAGTTGATAACGTCCTTTGTACCCTCGGCAATAGCCGCCATACACTCAAAATACTCGTAACCCTGACCCTCAAAATACTCGCGTACTGTTTTAAGTGTTTCATCATCGGTTAAATCGCATTTATTGGCAACGACAATCTGCTTACGTTCTGCCAATTCGGGACTAAATGATTTTAATTCATTATTAATTTTATTGAAATCGTCAATCGGGTCACGACCTTCGCTTCCTGCAACATCAATAACGTGAACAAGCAAACGGCAACGTTCAACGTGACGCAAAAATTCGTGTCCCAGACCCAAACCGTCACTTGCACCCTCAATAATACCGGGAATATCAGCCATAACGAATGATTTTCCCTCATCAACACGAACAACACCCAATGTGGGAACTAATGTTGTAAAATGATAGTTGGCGATTTTAGGTTTAGCCTCACTCACAACCGAAATAAAGGTTGATTTTCCGACATTCGGGAAGCCGATAAGACCAACGTCAGCCAACAGTTTGAGTTCAAGCGTAACATCAATTTCCTCACCGGGAATACCGGGTTTTGCAAATTTAGGAATTTGACGAGTTGAAGTAGCAAAATGGCTGTTACCCCAACCGCCGTTACCGCCTTTTGCAACAATAACCGGCTCGTCATCCGAAATATCCGCAATAATTCTGCCCGATTCCTTATCCTTTACCAAAGTACCTTTCGGCACGTAAAGAATCAAATCAGGAGCAGATTTACCGTTACAACGCGAAGCACCGCCGGGTTGACCGTTTTCAGCCAAGTATTTACGCTTATATCTGAAATCGGCAAGGGTGGAAAGATTGGTATCTGCCTTGAATACGACATTACCGCCTCGACCACCGTCACCACCGTCGGGACCGCCTGCGGCAACGTATTTTTCACGGTGAAAAGACACCTTACCGTTACCTCCGTCACCGGCTTTTATATGAATATTTGCAATATCTACAAACATAACTTTCTCCATTAATTAAGAATACAAATAAAAAACCCGAGGAAACTCCCCGGGTTTTAAATGTAAATAATTACTGCTCTACTGCGTAGATGCTGACCTGTTTGCGGTCACGACCTAAACGCTCAAACTTAACCTTTCCGTCGATAAGAGCGAAAAGTGTGTCATCAGAGCCCTTGCCTACATTTGCACCGGCATGGATATGAGTGCCTCTCTGGCGAACAATGATGTTGCCTGCAAGAACAAACTGACCGTCTGCTCTCTTTACACCGAGGCGTTTAGACTCACTGTCACGGCCGTTCTTAGTAGAACCGACACCTTTTTTGTGAGCAAAAAGCTGAATGTTTAACTTTAACATAAGTTACACCTCCGAATAAACTTTTACGTAATTTCGATATTGGTTTGCAAGTTCACTTGCATGCAGATAAAATCCTTTTAAAGTTACCTGCGACTCTGAGATTTTAGATTTTAATTTAATTTCCATATACCCGTCACAAACGTCAGCTGAAATTTCCGCTTTAACGATTTCTGACAAAGTATTAGCAGTCAAATATGCTGCCGACGACACTGCCGAGCAAACAATTTTGCCTTCGGTATCTTCCTGGGAAACGGTACTGTGGCCCTTAATTTCAAAACCAACAATAGAACCGTTATCTTTAAAAAACCTAATCTCGGTCATTTTTTTACACCTTATCCGATTGTGTTAATCTGAACCTTGGTGTACGGCTGTCTGTGACCCATCTTGCGAGCGGAACCCTTTTTGGGCTTATAGGTGAAGACAGTAATCTTCTTACCCTTACCGTTCTTAAGAACGACACCTTCAACCTTAGCGTCAACATAAGGAGCACCTACCTTGAGTTCTCCATTGTCGTCACAAACTGCAATAACCTTATCGAATACTACAGTTTCCTCTTCGGCTGCAGTAAGCTTCTCGACAAAAATAACGTCGCCGCTTGTTACACGGTACTGCTTGCCGCCGGTTTCGATGATTGCGTACATAATATTGGCACCTGCCTTAATTCAAGTCTCGCTACTGTTAGGTGGGAAAAATCCACTTCAACCCACAATATGCGGCTCATATACTTTACCACAAACTTATACAAAAGTCAAGCATTATTTTTCACGCTATTTTGTCAATGTTCCGCCATCGGTTTTAACCACTAAAAGTATACGTTCTTCCTCTAAATTTTCCACATTGACGTATACCAAAATTTCTTCGTTATCCACACCGATACAATCGAACTCGTAACAGTGTTTTTCCATATTCCCCGACGTTGGAATTATACATCTTTTTGCCGAGTTTATTTTCAGTGCAGGCGACAGTTTCTGTCTTGCTTCATCTATCGAATACTTAGGAGTTGTAATAGTTCGCTTGGTATGATTGGCAATATATCCTCCTGCCTCGACCAGCACTATTTCGCCCGTATCGAGTGCAACGCCAACCTTAATTAAATCGGTATAACAAACCGTAGCGCCCTCTTTATGAGCAAAATTAACAGTGCAAATACCCTCGTCAGCAAAATAATAGGTTTTGACAAAATTTGTGTTTTTGACATTTTTAAGGTATTCCTCTGCCTTTTGTACCGCCTCATCATAAGTTATCGTGTGTTCTTTTATCTCGCGGTGTTTTCGCATATAAATAACAAATCCACCCTGCTTAGTGACCGAAAATGTTAATTTACCGTCGGTAAAATTATAACAAGGAACATTGCCTTTGGTATCTGCCTCTGCTTTGAAAGAAGATACGTCAATTCCTAATATTTCACCGCCACGTATCAATGCTTCCTCTCCCGACACCGTTTCGGCATCTTTGAGCATCTTCATTTCACCATCTAACATATGGTCAGAAAATGGACCGTCATACTGTAAGGTCGGATAATCAGTCAGCAATTCCTCTAATTCGGTCAAGTTACTGCCAAAACTCTCCTCTACTGCGCTATTAATTCCTGATGCCAACTCTTTATCCCATACACCCTCTCGGTCATATTCCAGTCGTACCTGACTTATTGTACCCGAAATAGTCTGTGCGGTTTTAGACAATGCGTGCAAATTTTCGCGCTCGTCCTCCTCTAAATCCCCACCGTTGATGACCTTTTTAGAAAGATATAGAGTATAATCCCCCGTTTGTGCCAAAAACTTATTAACTTTTTCCAATTCTTCACCCGAATACGGCAACTGTGACAGTGAATTTTTAGCCACTGTTGTTTCGGTGCAGAGTTCAACAGCCAACTCACTCAACTGTGTTGCAGTGGTAGCATAAAGGCTCTTTTGCAATGCTACACTGATATTGTAAAGACTACCGTCAAGTTCGTCAAGGTGCATACTGTAAATATGGCCCATTTGCATATTGTGATGTTCGGTATTTTTATGATTAACAATCATAAATCCGAACATCGCCACAACCGTTGCAGAAACATAACTTATAAGTCTTATAAATGTTCTTTTTGTTATTTTCATAGATTTTCATCATCCTTTTTTAGATTATTTTTCCACAAAAAAAGTTAATTATTTATTCATAAAAAACCTATGTTTTCCAATAAAAAAACATTGTTTTTTATTAGAGTTTATAGTATAATGTAAATGTATGAATGGGAAGTGTTGACTAATAATGATATATCTTGATAACAGTGCTACAACAAAGCCGTGCGAAAAGGCAATAAACGCTTTGAATTATGCTTTGAATGAGGTTTGGGGTAATCCGTCCTCGTTATACGGTTTAGGGTTGGATGCTGAAAACCTTATTAATGATACAAGACTCAAAATAGCCGATATAATTAATGCCCGCGAGGATGAAATCTTTTTCACAGGAAGCGGTACCGAAGCCAACAATTTAAGCATTATCGGTGCTGTAAATTCAATGAAACGTCGCGGTAATAAAATAGTCACCACCTCTGTCGAACATCCTTCGGTTTTAAATACCTTGAAACATTTAGAAGAACAAGGTTTTGAGGTCACATACATAAAACCTGAACCTGACGGTAATTTGAGTGCCGAAAAGGTATTGTCAGCAGTTGACGAAAAGACGATTTTAGTATCGGTTATGTTAGTCAACAATGAAACGGGTTGTATCTTCCCTGTCAGCGATATTTCTGAAAGTTTGAAATCAAAAAAATCAATTGCTTTAATGCATACCGATTGTGTGCAGGCTTTTGGCAAAATGCCGATTGATGTATCAGAACTCGGTGTTGATTTACTGACGGCAAGCGGTCACAAAATCCACGGACCTAAAGGTATCGGTATTTTATATAAAAAGAAAAATCTTAATATAAAACCCATTATTCACGGCGGAGGTCAGGAAAAAGGCTTACGTTCGGGAACCGAATCTGTGCCATTGATTGCCGCTTTAGGCGGTGCAGTTGATGAGTTAACCGTTAACGCTACACTTAACAAAGTAAAAGAACTTCACTCTTACGCTTATAACAAATTATCGGCAGTTGACGGCATTTTAATCAATTCACCGAAAGAAAATACCCTACCCTTTGTAATAAATATTTCGGTTAAGGGGTTGCGTTCCGAAACCCTGTTACATTTTTTGGAGAAAAAAGAAATTTATGTTTCAAGCGGCAGTGCCTGTTCCAAAGGTAAAAGCAGTCACGTTTTAAACGAGATGGGACTTGGTAACGACCGCACAGATTCTGCTTTAAGAATCAGTTTTTCAAGATTTAATACTACCGATGAGATTGATGCACTGTGTGAATCGTTAACAGAAGCACAAAATACACTTCGCAAAAAAGGACACTAAGATGAAAGAAATTATACTTATTAAAAACGGTGAATTAGCATTAAAAGGCTTAAACCGTTCAACATTTGAAGATGTTTTGGTTAAAAACCTAAAATACCGCATCAAAAAATGCGGACCTTGTGAAATCAAAAAGTCACAATCGACCATTATGGTTGAGCCGTTGAGTGATGATTTTGATTTTAAATCTGCTTTGAAAGCTACCGAAAAGGTATTCGGTATTGCGGCATTTTCCCGTGCTGCAGCAGTTCCTAAAAATATGGACGATATTATTGCTTTAGGTGTTCCCTATTTAGCCGATGCACTGAAAAACGTCAAAACTTTTAAAGTTGAGTCTAAACGTTCAGACAAAAAATTTCCGTTAGGCTCACCCGAAATCAGCGCAACTTTCGGCGGTGCTTTATTAGAAAAGTATCATCATTTATCGGTTGATGTCCACAATCCTGATGCAGTAGTTGTAGTTGAAATCCGCGATAAATATGCTTATATTCGATGCGGTCAGATTAAAGGTGCGGGCGGTATGCCGGTCAGCACCGGCGGTCGCGCCGAAATTCTAATTTCAGGCGGAATTGACAGTCCTGTTGCCGCTTGGATGATGGCAAAACGCGGTATTCAATTAGCGGCGGTTCACTTTGCAAGTCCACCGTATACCAGTGCGAGAGCCGAGCAAAAAGTACACCGTTTACTATCAAAAGTTGCACAGTATAGCGGTCCTATCGGACTTCATACTGTTCCTTTTACCGAAATTCAGGAGCAGATTGCAGAGAACTGCAAAGAAGAATATTTCACTCTTATTATGCGTCGCTTTATGATGCGAATTGCTGAAAAAATGGCGATTAAAGAGCATTGCGGTGCCTTGATTACGGGCGAAAGCGTTGGTCAGGTAGCAAGTCAGACTTTACCTGCTTTAAACGTCACTAACTCGGTTGTTGATATGCCGGTTTTACGTCCGTTAATAGGTATGGATAAGGACGAAATTATTGATATTTCCCGCAAAATTGACACATTCGATATTTCGATTGAACCTTTTGAGGATTGTTGTACCGTATTTACACCCAAACACCCCAAAACTCGTCCCGAATTGCAAAAGTGCATAGATGCCGAAAGCGTTCTGGACATTGACGGACTTGTAGAACGTGCCGTAGCCGGCACAACCTTTATGATGATTGATTAAGGCGAAAATATATGATAGTTGAACTTATTTCAATAGGTACCGAATTATTACTCGGTAACATACTTAACACAAATGCTCAGTATCTCTCTATCGAAATGGCATCGTTAGGCTTTGATGTGTATTATCAGTCCACTGTAGGTGATAATTTCAAACGTGCGGTTGACACAATTAAAACCGCCGTAAACCGCAGTGATATCGTGATAATAACGGGCGGTTTGGGACCAACTCCCGATGACCTTTCTAAAGAAGCCGTCGCTTCTGCCTTGAATTTGGATTTGTATCTTGACGAAGAAAGTTTAAATTCAATTAAAGAGTTTTACAAGAAAACCGGTCGCGTTATGCCCGAAGCTAACGTTAAGCAAGCGCTTTTCCCTAAAGAAAGATGTACCATATTCCCTAACCTTAACGGCACCGCACCGGGATGCGCTATGGTATCGGAAAACGGCTCGCACGTAATATTAATGCCTGGCGTACCATACGAAATGAAGCAAATGTATGAACGTTTTGCCAAACCGTATTTAGAGAAAATGAGCAATAAAACGCTTGTTTCGAGAAATGTTTTAGTAGCAGGTATCGGTGAGTCTATGTTAGCCTCGATTATACCCGAATATTTAGAGCAAACCGACCCTACCGTTTCCCCATATTGTAAACCCGCATTAGTTAATTTAAGAGTTACTGCTGCGGCAGAAAACAAACAAACCGCCCATGAGAAATGCGATAAAACCGTATCTGAACTTTATGAAATTTTAGGTAAAAATATCGTCGGTGTTGACGTTGATACTATCGAAAATGCGGTTGTTATGAAACTAAAAGAAAAAGGCTTGAAATTAGCTACCGCAGAATCCTGCACCGCTGGTAAAATCTCTGCCGCTATCACTTCTGTTTCAGGTGCGAGTGAGGTTTTCGATTTTGGCGCTTCAACTTACTCTAATGAAATGAAACAAAAGTTATTAGGAGTCAAGTCAGAAACATTAGAACAGTTTGGAGCTGTCAGTGCCGAAACTGCTATTGAAATGTCACAACGGATACTAAAATATGCTGGCGCTGATTTAGGTCTATCTGTCACAGGTGTTGCAGGTCCGGGACAAAGCGAAAACAAACCCGCAGGATTAGTTTATATTGCACTTTCGGATAAAACTCACACATGGGTTGAAAAACTTATTGTCGGCAAGGCTGAAAACGACCGCGAAAAAGTGAGGAATTGCGCGGTAACTACTGCTCTTGATTTAGTAAGACGATATTTGGAATTTTTACCCGACTTAATGCCGAATTTTACCGAGCGCGAAAATCCAACACCAATTATTCCCGAACAATTTGCTCTTAGTATGTTAAAAAACAATTTATAATACTCCCTAATTCCCTACAAATTAAGCAAACAAGGAGAAACTTATGTTTAACAAAAAGAAAAAAATCAGATATGTCCCCGATGAAGAAATAATGTTATACAACAAAGCAAAACAAGAAAATTCCGATACTTATACTTTAAATGATAGTGAAGTTTCATCTTCCGTGAAAAGAAAACCCAATAAAATTCTCAAATTTTTTGCTAATTTAATCCCGACAAAAAATGACACTAAAAAAACATTAACCGTTAAAATTGTTTCTATTGTTTGTGCTGTTGCTTTAATTGCTTCTTCGGTTTACCTTGTTACTTATTTCATTGATTTAGGTCAACAAGACGCAAAAATCAACAATGTTCGTAATAATTACGAATTGAATAAGGATGACTATACCAAAAACGAGGATAATCAGTTTTTAAAGTTTGACCTTCTAAAATCCCAAAACCCCGATATTGTAGGTTGGCTTAATATTGCGGGCACAGAGGTTGATAACCCCGTTTACCAGACCGACAATAATGACTTTTATGTTAAACACGATATGGATAAAAAACCTAACAGTTACGGTGCTTTATTCCTTGATTACCGTTGCAATATCAATCCTATGTCAGCTTCGCGCAATCAAATCATATACGGACACAATATGCGTTACGGTGCTATGTTCGGAACACTGGATAATTACCGCGATATTAATTATTACCGCAAAAACCCTATAATTTCTTTTGACTCTCTATATGAAAAACGAGAATATAAAATCTTTGCGATTATGATTGTTAATGATAGTGAAGATAAAACATTCGGTTACTCTTACAGTGCCTACCGAAGCGCATTTACA
>JAZRSW010000086.1:0-21829 GCA_045651745.1 Acutalibacteraceae bacterium | reverse complement strand
TTCCTTTAGGTAGGAGGTGAACAGTTTAATAATATCGTCGCCGACCTGACGGGTATATTTCGCGTTGATTGCCAACAGGTTTGATATATCAACCATTGCATACACTGTTCCGTCATCTAAAAGTTTCTTGTCCATAGATTTCAAATATTTATCAAAATATGCACGGTTGTTGAATTCTGTAAGATGGTCGGTATAGAAAACGTAGTTTACAATATCGCCGATTCTTCCGAAAACTATTGCACCGCCACAGCAAAGGACGATAAGGAAGAAGAAGGCAATCAATGTATAAAGGCCTACGTTAACGCTCGGCTTTACAGATGCAGAAGATAAAACAGAAATATAACTTGCGCCAAGATATTGGTTATATTCTTCATTTGTCTTCATTGTGGTTGTGTAAAGACCGGTTAAGTCTGAAATTAAAGATTCAATTTCGGCATCAATTTCTGCTTTTATGGTTTCATAGTTTTCGTTATGAATTTGAGTGCAGGTTTTGTGTGATGATAAGCATTCTTTTTCATTACATTTTCCTGTGCAAGCCGAGAAAGTATTTATAATATACTGCGAATATGCAGTATCTATAATTGAATATTCTTTGTTTTCGTTATGGTCTCTCCAACTGTATATGAGTTCATCGTATGTTACGGTTTGGTCACCCGATGCGATAGGATTACCTGAACCGTCAACAAGATTTTTTTCGTGTACGGTATCGAGGATATACTCATAAGTAATATTGGTATTTCCCGACTCGCGCATCTTTTCAACATAAGCATTTATAACCGCAACGGTATCTTTTACAATGCTTTCTTCTTTAGCGTTTAATATGTTATTATTATCAATTCTGGTTGTATAATCGGAAACCAAAATGGTTTTGTTTTTAGTGATTTGATATTTGTATATCTTTGAAAAAAGCGAAGAAAGTCTGACGTTTCTTAAATAGTTAAAATCATCTGCCAAATCACTAAATGAAGCGCCCGTACTTGTTGCTCTGTAATAAGGCTTTTGTTCCATACGTTGATAGAGGGTTAAAAGTGTTTCATAAATTCCCGTATCAATTAACTCGACCATTTCAATATAGTCATAGTTCTCGCTATGGATATTATCTATAATATTTTTTGCAGGAGCAACGTTAACATACTTTTGGCTGTATTCTGCAAAATACACATCCAATGTTTCATCAAGAATGGTTCTTGCAAACACATTACCTTCGTTGTTTGTTGCGGTGAATGATACGATGTATGTACTTGGTTCGTAAACATACTCTTCGCCTTCTTCAAGTTTGGCTTCCTTCTGTGCGAGTTTATCTTCGTCAGGAAGTGCGGTTATAGATATTCTTGAAATAAGGCTATCAACAGAATATATACCCGTAAGTCCCATTCTTTCAACAACTTTAGACATTACAGCAGAGGATTTAATCTCATTAACATCAAGTTTAGAGCCTGTTGGGGTAAGTCCCTGCTCGGCAGCGGCGTCGTTGTAATGAATAACCTCAGAAGCCACATAAGTATTGGAATTTTTGAGTTTAAAGTTAATTGCATAGGTCGCAACAACGCAGAAAACTATAATTATTGGTAAAAGCTTTTTTAAATATCTTAAAATCTGAAAATTTTTCATTTTTTCACCTTCCTTATGTTTTTGCGTTTATATTTTAGGGAATTTTTTTGAAATTGAGAGCATCATTGCTGCAACATAGGCAAAAATAGCAAATACAAGAATCGTTTTCAGTTCACCGAAAAGGGAAGTCCCTGAAACACTGACTGCAATGCACTGATTCATTGTATAGTTGGAATATTCTCTGCCTGCCTTTATTGCTTCGGCAGTAAAATTGTCGATACTTTTATCAATCGATGCTATAAGTGCGTCTGCTTGTTCGTTAGCAGATGCGTTGCCGGTGGCATTTACTATTTTGTCAATGATTAGTTGATTATTGAGTATATCCTGGTTGTTTAAAGCAACATTATTGCTAAACGATGTAGCCAAAACAGATAACTCATCAATACCAACCTTGGTTCTGCCCATATAGTATTTTCCGCTTCCATCCCAGGTCGGAACCAAAACAATTCTGGTCATTTCTTCGGAATACATATCAATTGCTTCGTTGCAAAGTTTAAAGGAAGCAGAATTCTTTTGCTTATCAAAATCGGTGTTTTTGTTTTGATAAGAAAGCCTGTCAATGTAACCGGATTTATCTTTTACAATTCCGTATTGCAAAATCAACGAGTGTAAGTTTTGCTCAATTTGAGTTTCCTTAAATTGATGAACTTTGCCTGCGATAGAGTTAAATGTTGCATCGCTTTCGGTTACAAAGTTAGGGCCTTTTTCTGCCATTCCGTATAAATAATTCAAAACGGCGGTTGTTTCCTTATTAAAATAAGTAACAATGTCCATATATTCCATAGTGGTAAAGTCAGGTTTTTCTTCTTGCTCGGTAAGGCTAAAATTATCGGTGTACTTTTCTATGTAATACTCTTTATAAGCGCTTGTAATGAGCATAATAACGTTTTCGGAATTCAAGTGCTGGGTATCCTTTGAAGCGTGATACTCTACGACAAATTCGGTAGAAATATGATAATTTGACTCATCGTTTACATCGCCCTGAACATACGGGCAAACTGACAGACAGTTTTTGAGCTGTTTTACGGTAACATCCTCAAAAGCGCCCATTTCAATGGCTTTTTCTACAACTTCATCACAAATTATTTCGGACATATTGTATCTTGTTCCGTTAGAATTTTGTGCAAATGAAGCTTCGGAATAGTTAAGGGATACAACAGCCGAAACGAATTGGTTTGCTTTAATGTGGTTAAAAACTCCAAATGTTCCTGTGAGAAGAATTACAAAAATCAGGACACCGATCTGTAAAAATTTTGTGCCTTTTAAAATCTTTACAAATTCACTTCGTGTAACATTTTTAGAACGGAAGTATATTTTCAAAGCAGCTATTACCAGCAATATTCCGGCTAACAGAATAGGCGCTTTTTGTAAAAGTGATATATACATATAATAGACTCCTTTAATAAAAATTAAAATTTATTAATATCTACAACGACAAATTCAGGCGGATTATTTATTCTGAAGATGTTGCTGTTATCAAGACCCGAACTTACTATTAAAGGTCTGCCCTGAATGTCATATCTGCCGTAAACTAAATGTCCGCTTCTTTGGGGGAGTATACCGCCATCGTGGGTATAAATAGGCCCAAGCATTGGTATTTTAGCGGTACCTCCGTGGGTGTGCCCTGCGAGCATTAAGTCACCCCAGGTATCAGGCGCATATTCTTCGAAAATCAACGGTTCGTGAACCGCCATAATTTTCAGATGGTTTTCATTTGAATAAATAAACTCGTCAAAACTATTTCCCGCGTATGACCAAAATGATGACGGGTTTGAGGTGAGCACACCGAAAATATCAATATTGGTTGTGCCCACTGTAATTGTATCAACGCTGTTTTTAAGAACTTTAACGCCGGCGTCCTGGAGAGCCTTTTCTAGCGAATCAGTCATTTCAAGAAGCTTTTTAGGGTCACGATTTTCATTGTTAAACCCAAATTTCTCATCTAAAGACTCTTGCGTCAAAGCGTTATCGTAATACTTTTCAACCTCGTTGTTACCATATATGTAATATGAGGGGAATTTCTTTGCTAAAGTTCCACAAAGGTTTATAACCTTATCGTCGGTTTCTGTTTTTGAATCAACAATGTCACCCGTATAAATAATCAAGTCGGGGCTTAATTGTTCAATCCTTTTTATTAGTTTTTCGTTGTCATCACCGAAAGAACAATTGTGAAGGTCTGAAATTTGAATGACCCGAATTTTATTATTTACTTTAAGACTGCTGACACAGTAAAAGGTTTCCTTGAAATTTCGGTTTTCAAGATAGTTCCAACCGACCAATGCGGCAGATGCAGCAATACCCACAAAAATCAGACTAATAACAAACAACCATATAACTCGTATATGTTTTTTTGTTTTTTTAGTAGCTTTATTTTTTTTCATACACTCAACTTCCTTTCGGTTAGATTTTTAAAACTTTTTTATATAGGTTTAATGTGTTTAGAGCAACATCTTGCCAATTGTATTTGCTAAGAATAAACTCATCAACACCGTTTTTTGTGTTTTTAACTAAATTTTCATCGTCACACATCATTTGTAATTTCAAGGTTAAATCGGCAACATTACTTTTTTCAAAAAGAATAGCCTTGTCCTCGGTTACAAGTGTGTTTTCAGGAATATCAGAACTTAAAACAGCGTTTCCGTAAGAAAGCGCTTCCAAAAGGCTTAAAGACATACCCTCAATGTCAGACGGTACAGCAACAATATAAGCGTTGCTGTATAACTCTTGAAGTGTTTCCCCCGATATAAAACCCGTGAATATGATGTTAGGGTTGTTTTTGGCCTTTTCTTTTAATAGTTTGACATATTCGTCGGTATCGCTTGTGTCACCTGCAATAACTAACTTTTTATCGGTTTTAATGTTGTTATATGCATCAATAAGATAGTGAATGCCTTTTTCAGCAGTCAGTCTTGAAACAGTACAAATGTAACTATCTTTTGATAAATGATAATTTTCGGTAATTTTTTCTGCCTCTCGTTTTGTGGGCTTATTTATTCCGTTATGAATAAGTACCGTTTCGCGGTTATAGGTTTCTTTAAAATAATCTTGAGCGCTTTGACTTAAAACAATTATTTCATCGGCACACTTTACCATCACACGTTCGCCGAACTTTATGTATTTTGAGGCAAACGATTTACCCCATTTTTCTCTCTGCCAGTCAAGTCCGTGTACGGTTGCTACACAATGTTTACCGAACATTTTTGGAATCCACATAGCAGCACAAGGGCCTTCGGCGTGAAAGTGAATGATATCATAATTACTGAAAGTTGCGCTTATTGCAGCCGTAAAGGAAGCAACCATTGCCGAAATACCTTTACCGCCAACGGTCCAAGCATTTTTTGTTTTAACGCCACGATACTGGTTATTTACAACAGCACCGACATACTCATTTTCCACTTTGTCGGACGAGCGGTTATAACAGGTGACGTCAGCACCCAATTCTACCAATAAAGGACATAAAGAGGTAAGCACTGTTTCAATTCCGCCACGTCTTGACGGAATAACCTTATGGCCAACCATTGCAACCTTCATAATTTTTTCTCCAATTCTTTTTTGCTTATCTTCCTGTCGCACTAAGCATAACGATAGGTGTTTTAAGCATAATTAGTATATCTCCGGGGAAAGTTCTGTTTTGGATATAATCCAAATCCATTTCAACCCATTCTTCAAAAGGAACATCGTTTCTGTTTTTATGTATTTGCCATGTGCAAGTGATTCCGGGAGTAACATGTAAACGAAGTTTCTGGTAGTCGGTATAATATTCAACCTCATTAGGAAGGGGAGGCCTTGGGCCTACCAAAGTCATGTCACCCTTAAATACGTTGAAAAATTGCATCAATTCATCCAAGGATAGTTTTCTTAGAATCTTGCCAACCCTTGTGATTCTGGGGTCATCCTTTATTTTAAAGACGGGACCTTCCATTTTGTTTTTATCTTTCAATTGTTCCAAAAGCGCTTCAGCATTGGGACGCATAGTGCGGAATTTATACATATAGAATTCTTTTCCGTGGCGTCCAACACGTTTTTGTTTAAAGAACGGTCCTGCAGTCGGGTCATCAATACATATTACTATCGCAATTATTATCATCAAGGGAAGAAAGCCGAGCAAAATAATGGTTGCAAAAAATATATCGAAAAGCCTTTTCTTTTTCCAATAGGACGAATAAGATTTTTCAATTAAAGCCTCTAATTTTACTCTTGTTTTCTCATCAACCTTTTCAGTGTCAATATAAGACATTTTGCTTTCCCTCTTTCGTTTGCTTTAAATTTATCAGAGCATCATACTCTTTTTTACGCCAGTCTGAATAATAAAATTTCTCAAAACTTGGTTTACATCCGTCTATTAAGGTTTCGTTATTTTCTAAATATCCCGGATGAAAACCTATCTCGATATCTTCAGTGTACTTTTTGTAATACGGCAATAATTTGTTGATTTTTTCTTCGGTGAGTTTTCCTGAAAATATAATCCCTAAAAATTTTGCCGAGTTAAGATTGGATTTTTTTAATTCCCGTCGATTTATAAGGTTTAAGAATTTCAATAACCACTGTTTTATAATACCAACAATGCTAAAGGAAAAATACAGTGATGGCAATTTTATATATGGAATTATCGGTTCTGCGGGGATTCTAATATATTCTACATTTATCTTTTCGTCCTTAATAACCCTCATCAAAGTCCTGAAAATGAGCGGAATCATATGGGTATGCTGATGGCTGTCCAAAAGCAACGGTGTATTTTCTCCCATTTGTTCTTTCCAAAAAGCAATCTGGTTTTTTAATTCTTTATAGATTTGTTTTTCAAGTTCCTTTTTGTCTTTTGAAAGTGAACGGAAGAAAAGTCCTATGAAGGAATATTTAAAAAATCCTTCGTTTGACACAAGCAGATTAACTTCATCCTTGCTTGATAAAGGAGCGCCCTCAACTAAATTAATGTGTAATGACAATTTTACGTTTTCGCCTGATAAACGTTCTTTAAAGTTATCGATTTCACCGTTTGGCAAAACGCTTATTTTGTTCAAAACACCGTTTTTAAGACATTTTTCTATGCGGTCATTACTTGCTTTGGATACGCCATAATCGTCCGCACAAAAATATATCATTTTTTGTCCACCTCTTCGCCGAGTTTAATAATAATCACATTATCAACCACTAAAATTGAATTTTTTTGGGGCCAATTACTTAAACTGTTTTGGTCTATTTTTTCAAGCAGTGCTTCCTTTTCCTTGCCCGAAAGGAATTTATAATCTTTACCGCAATAATCGTTTAATGCACTGCACAAAACACTTTGTCCGACTATTTCATCGTCAGCTCTTAAAATAAGCCCATCGGTAGTTCCTGTCATTTCGGGCGGTAAATCAGAACTGTATTCTTGGCTGTTTTCAAGTTCGCCCAAAACCAAAATGCTGTCACAAGTGTCAGCCCCCGGGGTTTGCTCAATTCTGTCGGCAATTCTGTTTAGCGTTCCGATAGATTTTTCATAAGCCATATTCAGTTTGTGGTAACTTACATTGGCGATAATTATGTAGTTAAAGATTAAAACTGCCGATAAAAGCACCACACCCCAAGATTTAACGGCTTCTAATTTTACGCCTTTAAACTCGATTTTTTCATAGATAAGGATAAACAAAAGATAAAAGGCGAAAAATCCCATTTTCATCAGGTTATGAAAATCAATTTCGCAATTTATGAAACTTAAAACGTTTGCTCCGACAGGCAAAGCGACCACCAAAAGAGCAATTACTAAAATTTTCAAGATATTTAACTTGTTTTTGATTACATATATTAAATAGAAAATGACAGTGAAAGCAAAAATTATAACATTTATAATACTGAAGGCATTTAATCCGTTTGAAAAATCAAAGAAATAGTCAACAAAAGATTTTTTGATTGAGTATAACGTGCCTAAAATGTTAAAACCTGAAAGGGAAGTGGCGTCGCCAAAACCTTGATAATCTAAAAGTTTGGTTTTAGTGATACTTAAGATAACGGTCAAAACCAAATAATAAAGTATCATACCCAAAGCGCCGGTAAGTAAAAATTTACCGCCTAAAATCAACAGTTCTTTAATTTTTGTGTCACAAGATAATGCTTTATTGATTAAGAAGCAAAGCAAAAGCATTATTGTAACGGTTATGTAAGCCTGATAAATTCCGACAGATAAAGTAATTAAAATCACCGAAATTAAATACTTTGGCTTCTTTTTGGTTAAAAACAGTGCCGCCAAGCAAGCAAAAAGGAATGAAAGCGCATAAGCATCGGCAACATAGTTATACATCATAACAGATGTTACGGTCGGGAATGAAGCCACCGCCGAGCCGATAATAAAAGCGGTTATAGGTTTCTTGACGCTGAAGATTTCAACTATACAAACTGCGCCAAGCGCGTGAAAGATAATAGCTAACAGTCCCGTTAACCAAGGCAAATCATAAAACGAGCTAACGCCTGAGGCTACGGGTAAAAACCATCTGCCCATTGAAACCATATTTTGCGCATCGTATCTGAACACAAGCGAGTCCCAATTAGGAAGCCAGTTTGTGATTTTATAAAGGTGAGCAATTAAACCAACAATAATTGCCGACCAAAAGCAAATTTTCCATTCCGGCAAAATGTTCTTTTTTAATTTTCCGATTATCTTTTCAGGCAAAATTACCACTCCAACCATTTGCACTTATGCAAAAATTTTCCGTAAAGTTTATCATACAATTTAACACCGATGATTCTCTTAATTCGTGTAGTTCTTTTTGTGACTGACGAGGTCCACGAAGCAGAATAATGATGTATTGAATATGTGTTTTTGGTTATTGTCTTTTTACCCGTGTAATAGTCCATTGGACAAAGGTATTCATCGGGTAAAAAGGTTATATCCATAAAGGTTTGGCTTGTGTTTTTAGTGTCCATACCAAGTCTTTTTAAAGTTTCGGTGTTTCGGTCAGGGCAAGGAGTTAAATCGAAACTTCCGTCAGGCAGAATAAAAGGAATATCATCATAATCTTTTAGAAATTCTGCGATTATTTTGTTTCCTTTTTCGGCACCAAAGCCAAGTCCCGTTGCCACAATTCCTTTTTCATCAAATCCCATAAAGCCTTTATTGTCGAGCAGGGTATCAATAGGTTTTATAAGTTCAACATCGGTATCAAGATATATACCGCCGTTATCATAAACTACTTTAAGACGGACATAATCACTGACAAACGCCCACTTTTTAGCGTCGTAAGCTTCACGCACATAACGGTTTTCGGTTAAATCGAAGTTGTCTTCGTTATGGCAGATTATTTCATAATCTGGACAATATTTTTTCCAACTTTTTATACATTTTTTCGCAAGACTAGGCATTTCGCCTTTGCCGAACCAACAATAGTGAATTACCTTTGGAATACTCATATCTTTTTCCTCCAAAGTAAAATCAAGTTTTTAAATGTATTTTTAAAGAACACAAAATTCACTGCAAAATATAAAGGCATAATCCAAAGAGAATGAACAATTCCTTTTACAAGAAGATTTACAAAAGAAAGACCGCTAAAACTATCCACAAAGAAGATAGCCATTATACCCAAAAACACAACGCCGTTTACAATCCAGATTTTATATGTGTTAAAAACGCTTCGGCCGAGCACTTTTTTGTTTGAATAGTAAATCATCATAGTTCCTCTATATAAAAGAGCAACTATTGTGCCAAGGATTGCACCGCAAATTCCCCACAAGAGAATAGCAACGATTGAAACAGTAATATTTATTATCATTTCAATAATCGCGTGGGAACGGGTTTCCTGGAATTTGCCCGAATACTCAAGAACATGGTTTGAAGGCAATTTTCCATTAGACAAAAGGTTCATAATAACGAAAAGTATTACTAAATATACATTAGTATAATTAGCATCATTTATTCCTTTTGTGTATATTTGAATTAGCGGTAACAGAAATACTGCCATTAAAGTATAAATGATGAAAGTGCACATAATGTAAAATGTTTCATATACATTAAATACTTTAAAAAATTTTTCTTTGTCGGTATGAAACATCTGACCGAGCGCAAAACTGAAGCCCGAAATAATGCTTGTGATAAATGTCTGAATTTGTGAAAAGAAAATGTTGTAAATCGTATAAACGCTGACAACCTTGAAATCGCACAAAAATGATAGCAGTAAAATATCGGTATTATTGAAAACGACTCCCGAAATCTGATGAACTAAAACAGATTTTCTTTGTGATATAGCCGTATAATCGGGCTCATCATTAACGCGTAACCAATTATATCTTCGTTTTGCGTGGATATACACGTAAAAAAGTTGCATAAGGGACAATATGCAATATGAAAGTTGCATAAGTAAAAGATTGTTGGTAAGTACAATAACAAGTATTTTTGCAACGTTGGATAACAACTGTAGAATTGTTTCGGAATTTGTTATAACGTATTTTCTGCCGTCTACTTCTAAAAGTATTCGGTATTTGGCTTGTATAAAATAACTGAATAGGGCAGGTAAGGCAGTAAGAATTACAATTCCAAAAATTATTCCGGGTGCTACATTTGTCGGAACAATGTATTCATATACAAAAGCGATTAAAAGCACAATAACCGCATACACTATACCGATTTTTAGATAGTAATTGTGTGTTGCGGAAATTATAGAGTTTATTCTGTTGTAATTTTTTTCGGCGACCGGCTTATAAAGTGCCTGTGTGGTGGCAAGTCCAATTCCCGATTCGAGCAAGAACATATATACAAAAATTTGCTTTATTGTAGATAAAACGCCGTTTACTTCAGAGCCGAAATTTTCAAGATACAATCGAGGAAGTAAAAAACTTAAAACAATCAGGACAACTTGATACACTAAACCTGATAACAGATTATATTTTATTCGGTTATCTTTTTTAGTCATCCTAATCGCCTCCTCGATTTATATTTTGTTGTGTATATAGTCTTTTGTCGCGTTTTCTTTATGTATTATCTTGGCGGGGTTGCCTATTACAATACTATGCTCAGGAACGTCAAAATTTACGAATGTTAAAGGTGCAATCATTACGTCCTCACCAATTTTTATGTTGCCGACTATAACTGAATTTGTGCCAATCCAACACTCGCCGTCAAACGTGGGTGCGCCTTTTCTCTCGCCTCGGTTTTCATAGCCGATAGTAACACCCGTGCCGACATTCATATTTTTTCCGAGTTTGGCATCGGGGTGAATAATAACCCTGCCGGTGTGGCCTATGTAAAATCCCTCGTCAATTTTTGTCCTCGCGGGGATTTGTATATGGGTTTTATACGACATAAATTTCAGTTTGACTGTATAGTATAATTTCAAAGGCACAAACTTACATTTTTCTGCCTTTCTGAAAAGCGCTATAAATTTTAGTTCGGTTGGCCTTAAAAGTCTTTTAACAAAACTTTCACCCTTCTCACCGTAGTATCGGTATAAGTCCTTTGAAAATTTATTAACCATAGTTTATATTCCTTACGAAGCTTTTTTCTCCAAAAATATTTTTCTTGTGACGAAATTGTATATCGGGACGAACACGCAGGCGAACACCTTAACCCAAAGATAGTAAACTGCCAGTATTTCTGTTCCAAGCCACATTAAAAGTTGGTTTAACAAAAGTCCGCCAATGCTTAGCACAACAAAAATTATAAATTCTTTGATTTTGCCGTTTTTACCGCCTTTAAAAACAAAAAGCATACTTAAAATGTAATTTGCGACAACCGACACGCAAAAAGACAAAGCCGATGCCACAAGAACGTCAAAATGCACAACCTCTTTTAAAAGCATTAAAACGCTAAAATCAATTATTGTTGCAATAACTCCGACTATTGAGAATTTGATTATTTGTATTATAAGGTTTTTCACTTGTTTTCACCTTTTAAAACTTTTTCATATAGTCCTTAGTGAATTTTTCCGCTTCGCTTTCAGAAAGCGCTTTTGTGTAATACCAACCTTGAAGGTAATCACATTCACTGTCTGAAACCAATTTGTTTTGTTCTTCGGTTTCAACGCCTTCGCAAACAACCTTGAGATTCAAATAGTGAGCCAACGAGATAATACCCGAAAACAATTTCTTGCCTTTTTCTGTTTCGGTCAAAAGAAGTACCTGTCTGTCAAGTTTTACAACGTCAATCGGATATTCACAAAGACTTACTAAGGAAGTATAACCGCTTCCAAAATCATCTAAGGCAATGCGGAAGCCAAGTTCTTTTACTTTGATGATATTATACATAGCAATAACCAAGTTCTTCTCTAAAGAATCTTCGGTGATTTCAATAAGCAGTTTCTCTCGGTTGAAATCGTATTTGTCGGCTATTTCTTGAATTTTACTTACAAAATCCTTTTCAGATATTGTAATTCTTGTGATATTGCAAGAGATGGTCAAATCTTCAAACTCAGTATTTTTCCATTCACTAAGTTTTGCACAAACCTTTTCGAACATATAATAGTCAAACTTAATAATCAATCCCGATTTTTCCATAAGTCCGATATATGCTCCGGGGAAGATAACCTCACCTGTAGAATCCTCCCATCTTGAAAGGGTTTCTGCAGAAACAATTTTCTTTTCTTCGTTTTCCATTATGAATTGAAGATACATCTTAAACTCTTGATTCTCAAAACCGTTCTCAATTTTTTTCAAAAGTTTTCTTTCACTCAAAATGGATTTTTTTCTTGGTACATCATTTTTAAGGGCAATATTAGGCATTATTATTTACCTCGCTATTCATTATTTGATGCTTTACTACACAATAATCGGGGAATTTTAATTTTATGCTCAAAATAAAAAACTGCAATAATATAAAGCCGTTCTAAAGACTTTGTATCATTGCAGCTGGACTGGCATAGTATAAAACCTTAGCCTCTTTGCTTTGCGTCGCCGATTTTCATCGGTTTTGCTAATATTTATACTAACAGTATATTGCAATGATTCGCCTTTGTCAAGAACTTTAAGCTTTTGCAAATACCCAAAGGGTATCAAAAACCGTTTCATCGGTATCACAAAGTTTGTAAATGCTTAATATCACATTTTCACCGTCGTTCTTTTTAAATGTGATTTTAGGTGTTTTGCCTTCTGTTAATTGATGTTTGATTGCTTCGTAATTCAAAAAACTCATCAGGGCTCTGTGATAGTCCGATTCTACCGCTTCGGCAACAAATTTTGAAAATAACATTGAAAAATGCTCTTCATTTTCATTGTAATCCAAATATGCCGGCATTAAAATGCGCCTGGCTTTATCGGTATCAAGGGAAACACGGTATATACCATTATATTTTTCTTTTAAAACAGAAATCATCGTGTCAATCTCGCGTATTCCTGTTTTTGTCTGAATATAATCATTATCTATAGCTTTAATATTTTGTTGTTCTTTGTTTTGGTAATACTTGGCTTTTGCCTCATACATTCTTACTTCGGCTTCTTTTACCATATCCTCAGTATCAACATTTTGCGCTCTGAAAGAAAGGCCGGTTGCAACGTGGTAGTTACGAGGTTTTAATTGTTCAACAAAAATCTTAATAAGTTTTTTAACAAAGTCCTGCTCAACGTTTTTGCAAAATACTAAAAACTCATCGCCACCCATTCGATAAATTTTATGACCATAAAAAACATCTTTCAAGGTGTTTGCGATAAATATAAGCATTTCATCGCCGGCAGCATGTCCATACTTATTATTAACAAGATGCAGTTCGTTAACATCTATGTAAATACAAGCAAGATTTGAGGGTTTTTCTTCATCAAAAGTGAGCAAATCGTTTTTATAGGCAACACGATTCAAGGCTCCCGTAAGAGAGTCTGTTGTTGCAACAAGTTTTGTTTTGTTAAGATAGTTTTTGTTATATAACGCCATTGAAAAACAAGCCGATGTTTTTTCGGCGAGAAGTCTTACTTGGCTGCCTCGTTTGGCGTTTAAAGCGGCTAATATAGTAATATGGTTAGCACTGGTTGCTGTGCCTGAAAGCGAAATGTCAAAAATATTATTTTCTTTTAAGAAGTCATAAAAAGCGGGATTGGTTTTATACAAATGTTTGTTTGGTTTAATAGAGAGAATGTTCAAAGTCGTTCCCTTTGTGGTATGCAGTTTTGAAACGTATCTAAATAATTCCGACCTTAAATATTTTCTGCCATCATCATCCAGCGAAACGCCCTCTGCAATATAGCGGTAGTCCTCACCGTCGGTATTGAAAAATATTGTTGCCCTTGCCTTTGCAAAAGTACACAACTGTTTCAATGCCTCGGCAATATTATTTTTTTCGTTTGCGGTTTCCAACAGAACTTTTCTGATATCCGACGCGCAGGCTGTTATATTGTTTATTTGTTTTTCATTTGTCATTAAAGCAAGTACATACACAACTATAACAATGAGCATAAGGAAGAATACAAAGAACAATGTTTGAGTCAGTGCCGTTGTTTTAGCAAACACCTGAGAGTCATATCTCGCTAAAGCAATCATCCAACCGATGTCTTCAATGGCGGAGTAATGCAGGTAAGTATTCTCGTCTCTGTATGCCGAGACAAAAGAACTAAAACCTTTATCGGTTGAAATAAATTGTTCATAAGAATATCCGTCGTTATACTGACGATTTTCCAAAAAAGAAATGTTGCCAAGTTCATTATGAACATTATCAATAATCAAATCGCCGGAAGCTTTGTCATAGATAAACAACTGTGCATCGAGTTCTTTTGCCATCTGATTATATTTTTCGCCGATTTTATCAAGCTGTATTACGCCGTATAAAATACCGACAGTTTTATTGTCAACCTTAATAGGCACGGCACTTCTTACTATTTCTTTACCGCGGGTTGTAATATCGCTTATTCTTGAGCTGATGTAAGTGCCTTTTTGAGCTTCTTGTTCAAAAGAAAGAGCTCCGCTTACATCAATAGTGCCGGCTTTTGTAACAAATGTATTGTCCTGATTTAAAATTCCTATATTTTCGATTAAACCGATAGGTTTAAAAGATTCAAACATAATGTCATAGTGTTCTTCTTCGCTGTAAAGGTTTGCAGCAAAGTTTGCCATGGTAGAAAGGTTTTCACGGTCGGATAGTAATTGCAGAGAAATATCGTCTTTTATCTGTTTGGTTTGAACGTGAAGATTTTCATAAGCCTCTTCTTCGGCGGTGATGTATAGATAGCCTACCATAGTAAGAAAAATCGCACATAACAAAACAGCGGTGATTATTGTATAAACAACATAATGTTGCTTATGCTTCTTTGTTTTAAAAGTTATAGCCATATTTCCACCCTCTCAAACGCATAATATCCCATTTATGTATATAATTAATTATATTGTAACACAATAGTTTATTTTTTGCAATGATTTGTGATAAATTAGACGTTAAATTTTATAGATTAAAATAAGTTAAAAACAAAGAAAAAAGAGTGCGCGTTTGGCGCACTCTTTAAGTGGTTTGAAAAGGGCAGTTTATTCTGCCGAAAGGTGAATTAAGTGGGCGATAGAGGGGATGCTTTCACCTTGCATGCAGGCGGTAGGGGACATTAAAGCACCGGTGGCGCAAAAAAGAACGTTTTTGAGTTCACCTTTGGTCATTTTTTGTAAAATATATGAGCATAAAACCGATGCGGAGCATCCGCAACCCGACCCGCCGGAGTGAACGTCTTGACGTTGACGGTCGTAAATCATCATACCGCAGTCGTTGTGATTAGGTAAGATGATGTCTTTTTTCTTTAATAATTGCAATAAAAGGTCACTTCCGGTAAATCCTAAATCACCCGTTAAAATCAAATCATAATCAGACGCCACGGTGTTAGTATCATAAAGGAATGAAGCGATAGTATCCGCCGCAGCAGGGGAAAATGTCAAGAGAACACCATAAATTTTTGTCTGTAAAAATTTTCCTTTAATATTGCGGGTTTCAGAAGATTTTTTATGGGTGCGGCTATAGGCGGGTAGATGTTAAATAAACACCATAAAGCATTTTTATTGTGTGTTATACACAAAAACAAATATGCTAATTTGACATCGAATTTTGTGGACGAAAATTTTTATCAAAAAAGTAACACGTATTTCCAAAACGTATGTCAAATTCAATTGAGTTATCTCACATAACATATAAAGCGTGTAACATTTAATGCCACACGCTTTATCCTTTTATTGTTTAATATTTCATATTTAAAACTTTTCAACTTACAAGATAAACTAAAATTATGTTTTCTCAATCGCTTAAATTTGTACATAAAACTCTTGATAATCTTTATATTTTATGTTATCATATATTTGTCTATTTTGTTGTGATAGGGTGATTTTTTTGAAAATATTAGTTTGCATAAAACAGGTTCCGGGCTCCTCAAATGTTAAGGTAAATCCTGAAACGGGAGTTTTAATTCGTGATGGCGTTGAAAGCAAAATGAATCCTTACGATTTATTTGCTCTTGAAGCAGCTTTAACATTAAAAGACTCCCATGGAGCATCCGTAACTGTTATAACAATGGGACCTCCTGCTGCAGCCGCAGTTATTAAAGAAGCCATATATATGGGCGCTGAAAAGGGCGTTTTGGTAAGTGACAGAAGATTTGGCGGTGCTGATGTTTTAGCCACAAGCTACACGCTTTCTCAAGCAATTAGAACTATGGGTAAGTTTGACTTAATACTTACTGGAAAGCAAACTACTGATGGCGATACGGCACAAGTAGGCCCAGAACTTGCAGAATTTTTAAAACTTCCACATTTTACAGGTGTAACAGAAATTTTACGACTAGATAATGGCAATTTTGAATACACTGCAACACTTGATAACAAGATTATATCAGCAGAAATTAAATCGCCGTGTCTTTTGTGTGTTGATGGTAAAATTAACACCCCGCGGTTGCCGTCATACAAGAGAAAGATACTCTGCCAAAATAACGAAGAACTTATTGAGGTTGTTTCGCTTGATGATTTTAATGATAAAAATTCTGAAAATTATGGTTTAAAGGGTTCTCCAACACAGGTTGAACGCATTTTCCCGCCAGAAATCAATGCTGACCGAAAAATCTTTGAAGGCGAAAGCGAAACACTTGCAAGCGAAATACTAAATGTCATTGTTGATAAAAAGTTTATATAGGAGGAAAAGAAAATGGGTTTAACTATAAATCAAGATAAAGTAACCGTAGATATTGCTGATGAGCTTATAAAGCTTTGTCCATTTTCGGCTATCACCTATAAAAACAATAAGCTGGATATTAACTCGGCTTGCAAGCTTTGTAAACTATGCGTCAAAAAAGGTCCTAAAGGAGTGATTGAATACCATGAAGATAAAGTCACTTCCGTTCTTAACAAGGATGAGTGGCGAGGAATAACTGTTTTTGCTAATCACGACGGAGAAAAATTGCACGAGGTTACGCTTGAACTTTTAACCAAAGCAAAAGAGCTTGCAAAAATAACAAATCACCCGGTTCAAGCCCTTGTAATAGGTTATAACACAAAAGCCTTTTGTGACACACTTCTTGCTTATGGCGCTGATTTTGTATATACCTATGACGATATTCGCCTTAAAGATTTTGATATTGAAATATATGCAAATATATTTGAAAATTACATAAATGAAATTAAACCTTCTTCTATCTTAGTAGGTGCAACAAATTTAGGAAGAAGTTTAGCTCCGCGCGTTGCCTCCCGCTTTAAAACAGGTCTTACTGCTGATTGTACAGTTTTGGAAATGAAAGATAACACCGATCTTGTGCAAATTCGTCCTGCTTTCGGTGGTAACATAATGGCACAAATTGTCTGTCCAAACAACAGACCACAATTTTGTACCGTAAGATACAAGATATTTTCAATTGGCAAAAAAACCGATAATCCAAACGGAAAAACTGTTATATTGCCATTATCGGAAGCATTTTTCAAAACAAATACCACTATTAAAAATATCTTAGACAAGCCAAAGGAATCCGATATTTGCGATTCCGATGTGATTGTTGCAATTGGAAGAGGCGTAAAAAACGAATCAGACCTTGAAGCAGCAAAAATTTTAGCCGATAAACTTGGAGCAAGTCTTGCTTGCACAAGACCGCTGGTTGAAAGCGGTGCCTTTGATGCAAGATGTCAAATCGGTCTTAGTGGCAAAACGGTAAAGCCAAAGCTTATAATAACGCTTGGTATATCCGGTGCAATTCAGTTTGCTGCGGGTATGAAAAATGCCGAATGTATTATATCTGTAAACGCCGACAGAAACGCACCGATTTTTGAAATTGCGCATTACGGTATTATAGGTAATATCTCCGAAGTAATCCCACTTCTTATTGATAAAATAGAGGAGGTGCAGAAAAATGTATAAAAATCTAACAAACCAAGACATTTCCTTCTTTCGCTCAGTTTTTCCTAATGATCGTATAGTTATAAAAGACGCTATAAGTGAAGATTTCAGCCATGATGAGTTAGGTGGCATAAACGCTATGCCTGATATTCTCGTATATACCCTTACTACTGAAGAAGTATCTACAATTGCGCAATATTGCTATAAGAACGATATTCCAATGGTGGTAAGAGGCTCCGGAACGGGGCTTGTAGGCTCATCGGTTGCCATAAACGGCGGCGTTATGATTTGCACTAATATGATGAACAAAATTCTTGAGCTTGATGAAAATAATCTTACTGTCACTGTTCAACCGGGTGTGCTTTTAATGGAACTTGCCGAATTTGTGGAAAATAACAACTTTTTCTATCCGCCTGACCCAGGTGAAAAGTCAGCAACAATCGGCGGCAACATTTCTACTAATGCCGGTGGTATGCGTGCTGTAAAATATGGTGTTACACGTGACTATGTAAGAGGCTTAACCATTGTTTTACCGGATGGTAAAATTGAAAAATTAGGCGGCAAAGTGGTAAAAAACAGCTCGGGTTATTCGTTAAAGGATCTTATCGTTGGTTCAGAGGGGACGCTCGCGATTGTAACCGAGGCGATTCTAAAACTTCTCCCCTTACCAACTAAATCAATTAGCTTGCTTGTGCCCTTTGATACTATTGATGAAGCTCTCGATTGCGTGCCTGAAATAATTAAATCGAAAACCAATCCCACCGCTATCGAGTATATGTCAAGAGAAACAATTTTGTTTTCCGAAGAATATCTTTCGAAGCGTTTTCCCGATACGTCCCACGACGCCTACTTACTCTTGACTTTTGACGGAAACAGCATTGATGCAATTGAAACCGATTATACTATAGTTGCAGATTTGTGCATAAAAATGGGTGCAACTGACGCGTTTTTTGTTGATACAGATGAACGCAAGGAATCAGTATGGTCAGCAAGAGGCGCATTTTTAGAAGCAATTAAAGCATCAACAGATGAAATGGATGAGTGCGATGTTGTTGTTCCAAGAGATAGGATTGCTGATTTTATCAAATATACCCACACCCTAACCAAAGAAATTGGTATTAGAATCCCAAGCTTCGGGCATGCCGGAGACGGAAACCTGCACATATATATTTGCCGTGATGGATTATCTGATGATGAGTGGAAACAAAAAGCTAAAAAAGCCTTTGAACTTATGTATCTAAAGGCAAAAGAATTTGGCGGTCAGGTTTCGGGTGAACACGGTATCGGCTTTGCAAAGAAGGAATATTTGCGTGATTGTATAGGCGAAGAACAAATACTTTTAATGCAACGTATAAAAGAGGCATTTGACCCAAAGAATCTCCTGAATCCGAGAAAGATATGTCAATAGTAAGATACCCACCGAGTAATCGGTGGGTATTGTTTTACAATATATCATATAACACAATTGTTTAAAATCTTTTGTTTATCGGTGCTTTGGGTCTTTTATATAATGTTGTTTTATATCGAAAATTGGAAAATTATGGAGAAAGCTATTCTCGGGGAAAATGTCAAGAGAACACCATAAAATTTTTATAGTGTTCTCCACTCAACTGAAATTTCAGTTACAATATCACGTAATACATCACCGTCTATTTCATAATCTAATATTTCATCTACTGTATCTACATAATAGTGTTCATATTTTCCTGGGTGTTCTTTTTTCGTTGAATCAGATGGTCCAATACAAAACTGTTCCGGGGAAACTGGTGTTTTTTATATACTTAAATGCACCAAAGCTGTTACCGTTCCGTTCAAAAACTATTTTACCGTCGTTGACTTTACGAACAGTATATATATTCACCTGCTTTGATTCGAATTTATATCGTTCTATCAGTAACTTCAACGTGGGTGATAATATCTCTAATCTTTTCTCCTTCAATTTCAAAATCTAAAATTTCCTCGATGGTACCAGCCCAGAATTCGTTATTTATATCATATTCGGTGTCGCTTAAAATATTGTAATATTTTCCGTTCTTTTCATAACATGCTTCACAAATATTCATTTGTTCCTGTGAAATGTCTTCTCTTGTAAGTTTAGCAAAAATACAATATGCCTTACCTTTCCAAGTAAATTGAATTTCTGTGCCACAAGTCATTGCCCATTTAAAGTCGCTAATTGTCTTAAAGTTGTAATCAGGATTTGAATACGGTGTATTGTTATTCATAATATTCTCCGTTGTTATATAATGTTTTAATGATGGCGGGTTACCGTCTGGATAATTTATAGGTTTGCTAAAGTGTGGATAGCCTTTGCTCCAATCAATATTATGGTCATGGGGGCTTGAGTGTGCATTGGGCTTGCCGTGGTCAGTATTGTGTCTTTCAAAATCCGCTTTACCGTCATCACCTATATGAGTTTTTCTAGTGTAAGTTTCGCCTTTACTGTTTGTTGAGGTTGTTGTTTTTGTCTCTCCGGGTTTACCAATTAATCGAGCATCGTCTGGTTTATCGGGACTTGGTTGCCATTCACCACCATGAGCACTGCCCATTCCTTTTTCCTCTTTTTGAGAAGGGATGTATCCTCTTTTAATAATTATATCACAATCAGGTGGCAAAGGCAATTCACCAGTGATGTATTTTGCAAATTTTGAGGGTGTATAACCTTTATCTTGATATTTCCAGGATGAAAGCTCGTAATCCACAAAAACAATATTACCCTCCATTTCGGGGAACGGAGTGTTGTAACAAATGATGCGTTCAGGTTCGATTCTTTTTAGCATTTCGTTATACCCTTTTAAGAAAAACTCTTTTTGGTCTTTATGATTTCCGTGTTCAGATACCATATAGGTAGATACTGCCACGGTGCTTCCCGTTGGAATGCCTAAAAAACAAAAATTGAAGGTGTTTTCATCGCCCCAGCTTACTGTTGGTATAACCTTAATTCCTTTACTGGCTAAATATGCACCGCAAAACCGATTGCGAAAAGTATTGTAAAGCTGCATTGTTGGATTCATTTCACGATACATACTGAAGTCAGGTGACAAAACCGCTTTATACGGTTTTAGTTTTTCTATATATTTATCGGGGTTTTTCCAGATGCCTTCAAATTTATAATCATACAAAAAGAAATGAACCATTCGTTCGTTATACTTTGTATCATCAGCTTTAGTTCTATCAAATCCTAGCAACAATAAACCCAAAAAATCACTATCAGTAAATTCTGCTTTTGGAATGTTAGGTATTTTGTATTTATCATCTCCTTTTTCATCAAATTGGTTTCGCAAAAACAACGGGTTTGTTCGGTAATTGTAATTTTCTAATGTCATATTTTTCTCCTTTATTTTTGTAAGGAACAAAAAGTCCCTTTAATATTAGGGAGAAAAATAGTAAAGGTTGCACTAAAACGTGCAACAACTATACAACTTTTTTGAAAATATTTTTATTTTCTTTATAGTAACACAAATTTAAACTTATTTCAAATAATACTGATAAAGCGTGTGGCAGTAAACTGTCACACGCTTTATAATTGTGTAACGAATACTACCAGCTGTGCTGGTAGTTCCAAAAAGCTTTAGCTATGAGTAGAAAAAGAATCCTCCTTTTGCTAAAATAAAGGCAGGTTCGCCAACCGCCAAAATAAAAAAGCAAAAGGAGGAATCAAGTCATGAAACTTGATACAGAAAGTTTAGCACATACAAAATGGAATTGCAAGTACCACATAGTGTTTGCACCAAAATATCGCAGACAGGTGATATATGGAAAGATAAAGAAAGATATAGGAATAATGCTGAGGAAATTATGTGAATACAAACAAGTAGAAATACATGAAGCAGAAGCCTGTAAAGACCATATACATATGTTGGTATCAATACCGCCGAAATACAGTGTATCACAAGTAGTAGGGTATCTGAAAGGAAAAAGCAGTCTGATGATATTTGAGAAATATGCAAATATGAAGTACAAATATGAAAACAGACTTTTCTGGTGCA